>NZ_NHSG01000359.1:0-23973 GCF_020024005.1 Streptomyces purpurogeneiscleroticus | reverse complement strand
CGTCCCGGCCCACGTAGTCCACGCACAGGTCGAGCATGTGCGCGCCCTCGCGGATCTGGTCCCGGGCCATCTCCACACAGTCGTCCCAGCGGCCCTCCAGCATGGCCTCACGGAACTTCTTCGAGCCATTGGCGTTCGTTCGCTCACCGATCGCCAGATACGAGGTGTCCTGACGGAAGGGAACGGTCTGGTAGAGCGAAGCGGCGCCCGGCTCCGGGTGCGGCCGGCGCTCGCTCGGAACCAAGCCCCGGACCCGCTTCACCGTTTCCCGCAAATGTTCCGGCGTCGTACCGCAGCAGCCCCCGACCAGCGACACCCCGTACGTCCGTACAAAGGTCTCCTGCGCGTCGGCCAGCTCGGCTGCGCTCAGCGGGTAGTGCGCACCGTCCTTCCCCAGCACCGGCAACCCGGCATTGGGCATGCAGGAGATCGGGACGCGGGAGTGGCGTGCCAGGTAACGCAGGTGCTCGCTCATCTCCGCCGGGCCGGTCGCGCAGTTCAGGCCGATCATGTCGATGCCCAGCGGCTCCAGCGCCGTCAGCGCCGCACCGATCTCCGACCCCAGCAGCATCGTGCCGGTGGTCTCCACCGTCACCGAGCAGATGACCGGCAGACCGACGCCAGTGGCATCCAGCGCCCGCCGCGCCCCCAGCACCGCTGCCTTCGTCTGCAGCAGATCCTGGGTGGTCTCCACCAGCAACGCGTCCGCACCGCCGGCGAGCAGTCCCTCCGCATTCTGCTGGTAGGCGTCGCGCAACGGCACGTACCCGACATGGCCCAGCGTCGGCAGCTTGGTGCCCGGGCCCATCGAGCCCAGCACCCAGCGCTGCTGCCCGGTGGCGGCGGTGAACTCGTCCGCCGTCTCCCGCGCGATACGCGCCCCGGCCTCCGACAGCTCGTACACCCGCTCCGGGATGTCGTACTCCCCCAGCGCCGCGAGGTTCGCGCCGAAGGTATTGGTCTCCACGCAGTCGACGCCCACCTCGAAGTACTCCGCGTGCACGGAGCGGACGATGTCCGGGCGGGTGACGTTCAGGATCTCGTTGCAGCCCTCGAGCTGCTGGAAGTCGTCCATGGTCGGGTCCTGCGCCTGGAGCATGGTGCCCATGGCTCCGTCGGCGACCACGACGCGCGAGGCGAGGGCCTGGCGAAGTTCCGCCACCCGTTGAGGTGTGGTGGTCACGTCAGCTCCCTCAGGTGGGGCAGGATCCGGGCAGGTACGGCGATGCCGTAGGCGTTGCGGAGCCGGGCCAGGAGCGGGTCGCGGTAGAGGCGGTACTCCTGGGTGCCGATGTAGTCGAGAGCCGTGGCGGCGATGGCGCAGCCCAGGCGGGCGGCGTCGGCCAGGGGGACGCCCCGGGTCGCCGCGGCGACGAAGCCGGCCCGGAAGGCGTCGCCGACCCCGGTCGGGTCGACGACGCCTTCGACCGGCACGGCCGGTATCACGACCGGCGCGCGGTCAGCACTCTGGAGGCGTACTCCGTCCTCGCCGAGGGTGGTGATCCAGCAGCCCACGCGGGCGCGGATCTGATCCGCTGTCCAGCCGGAGCGTTCCTGCAGCAGGGCCGCTTCGTACTCGTTGCTGAACAGCCAGCGGGCGCCCTCGACGAGCTGCCGGACCTCTGCCCGGTTCAGCCTGGCGAGCTGCTGCGAGGGGTCGGCGGCGAAGGGGATGTCGTGTTGCCGGCAGGCCGCCGTATGGCGGAGCATCGCCTGCGGGTCGTCGGGGGAGATGACGACCAGGGCCAGGCGGCCGACCCGTGCGACCACGTCGCACAGGTCGATGGTGCGGGCTTCGGCCATCGCTCCCGCATAGAAGGTGGCGATCTGGTTCTGTCTGCGGTCGGTCGTGCAGACGAACCTGGCCGTGTGCAGATCGGTGCTGATGTGCACCGAGTCGGTGTCGACCCCGTGTTCCTTGAGGTGGACACGGTACGGCTCGAAGTCGGTGCCCGCGGCGCCGACCAGGACAGGGCGCAGTCCGAGCAGGCCCAGTCCGTAGCAGATGTTGGCTGCCACTCCCCCGCGGCGTATGTCGAGCCGGTCGGCGAGGAAGGACAGTGAGACCCGGTCCAGTTGGTCGGCGATGAGCTGATCGGCGAAGCTTCCGGGGAAGGTCAGCAGATGGTCGGTGGCAATGGAACCGGTCACGACTGTCCGCACGATGTGCTCCTCTCTCGCTTCAGTGGTGTGCGCGGCAGTGCCCTTACTGGCAGCCCGCCGCGGTGCGCAGCTTCGCGGCGCGGTCGGTCCGCTCCCAGGTGAATTCGGGGAGTTCGCGGCCGAAGTGGCCGTACGCCGCGGTCCGGGCGTAGATCGGGCGGAGCAGGTCCAGGTCGCGGATGATCGCGGCGGGGCGGAGGTCGAAGACCTCGCTGATGGCCTCCTCGATCCGGGTGGGATCGACGGTGGCGGTGCCGAAGGTCTCCACGAAGAGCCCGACCGGCTCGGCCTTGCCGATCGCGTAGGCGACCTGCACCTCGCAGCGGGCGGCGAGGCCGGCCGCGACGACGTTCTTGGCGACCCAGCGCATGGCGTACGCGGCGGAGCGGTCGACCTTGGACGGGTCCTTGCCGGAGAAGGCGCCACCGCCGTGCCGGGCCATGCCCCCGTACGTGTCGATGATGATCTTCCGGCCGGTGAGGCCCGCGTCCCCCATCGGGCCGCCGATCTCGAACCGCCCGGTGGGATTGACCAGCAGCCGGTACCCCTCCGTCTCCAGCTTGATGCCGGCCTTCGCCAGCGCCGCCAGCTCCGGCTCGACGACGTGTTCGCGGACGTCGGGCGCGAGGAGGCCGTCGATGCTGATGTCGGAGGCGTGCTGGGAGGAGACGACCACGGTGTCGAGGCGGACCGCCCGGTCCCCGTCGTACTCGATGGTGACCTGCGTCTTTCCGTCCGGGCGCAGGTAGGGGACGGTGCCGTTCCTACGGACGTCCGTGAGCCGGGCGGCGAGCCGGTGGGCGAGGGTGATCGGCAGTGGCATCAGTTCGGGAGTGTCATTGCAGGCGTAGCCGAACATCAGGCCCTGGTCGCCGGCGCCCTGGCGGTCGAGCTCGTCGCTCGCGCCCGGCCCGTTGCCGATGCGCTGCTCGTACGCGGTGTCCACGCCCTGGGCGATGTCGGGCGACTGGGCACCGATGGACACCGACACGCCGCACGAGGCGCCGTCGAAGCCCTTGGCCGACGAGTCGTAGCCGATGGCGAGGACGGTGTCCCGTACGAGCTGGGCGATCGGCGCGTACGCCTTCGTGGTGACCTCGCCCGCCACGTGGACCTGACCGGTGGTGATCAGGGTCTCGACGGCGACGCGCGAGGAGGGGTCCTCCTTCAGGAGCGCGTCGAGGATGGAGTCACTGATCCGGTCGGCGATCTTGTCGGGGTGTCCCTCGGTCACCGACTCCGAGGTGAAGAGGCGCAGGCTCATGTCAGCTCACCCGGGCCGCGAAGAAGTGCTGCTCGATGGCGTCCAGGGTGCGGATGGAGTCGACCTCCAGGGTGTCCATGTCGATGGACCGGCCGCTCACCTGCTCCAGGAGGAAGACGAACTCCACGAAGGACAGCGAGTCGATGATGCGGTTCTGGATGAGGTCGAGGTCACCGGCGATGTCCTCGCGGTCCGGGTGGCGCTTGACGATCCACGCCTTGACCTGGTCGATTCCGTCGGTCACGGGGTTGGACATGGGGTTACTCTCCTTCGGATTCAGCGTTCTGTGAGGATGGGTGCGGCCACCGCGACCGCGTAGTCGACGTCGTGGCTGATGCTCACCGTGATCTGCGAGATGCCGGCGGCGGCGGCCATTCGGCCGGCCCCGCCGCGCAGGTCGACGAGCGGCCAGCCGCCGTCGGCGCGCTGCACCACGATGTCCAGCCAGGGCAGGAAGCGGTTGCGGACCCGCAGGGTCTTGAAGGCGGCTTCCTTGGCGGCGATGCGTCCGCAGAGGCTGAGCACATCCAGCCCGGTGGATGTGCGGCAGTCGGCCAGCTCACTGGGGACCAGCATGCGGGTGAAGAAGTCCTCGCCGTGCTCGTCGAGGAGGCGCCGGACACGGGTGACGGACACGATGTCCATGCCGAGATGTGCCCAGCCCGGGCCACTGGGGGCGGGTTGGGCCGGCACGTCAGAGCACCGACCTGGCCCGCAGCACCGCGTCGGCCGCCGCGTCCCAGTCGCCGTACCGGCGGGTCAGTGCCGACAGCCAGCGTTCCAGCCCGAAGGCCACGCAACTGGTGAAGGCCGGGTCCCCGCTCGGCCCGAGCGAGATGTCGCACCGGTCACCGAAGAAGTTGCGGTGGGTATTGACCGACGCGATGGCGAGGTCCTCGAAGAGGAACTCGTGCTTGACGGGGACGAGGCGTTGCAGCACGGCCTTGGAGCTGCCCTTGTCGTAGAAGGGGTCGCACGCCGCTTCCTTGCGCAGTGGCAGATCGAGCGCCGCCGCGAAGGCGGTGATCCTGTCGCTGAAGGAGGTGAGGTGCTGCTCGGCGTGCTGCTGGCCGCCCAGCGCGACGATCTCCCGCATACGGAAGCCGAGTTGGCGGCGCAGCCCCTCGTACTTCTCCTCCTTGCGGAAGCACCAGCCGACCACGGTCACCAGGGTGTCGGCCGCCAGCTGCCGTCCCTCGTGGCTGAGGTAGACGCCGTAACAGGAGGCCGAGGGCAGCCCGAGGGAGGCCGGCTGCAGGGCGTCGCAGGGAAAGCAGCCGGTCTCCTGACAGAGCCCGGAGCCGCCCTGGACACTCTCCAGATTGAGCGGGGAGACCACCACGGCCTGGTGGGGGAAGTTCTCGTAGTAGTCGAGGCGGGCCAGGTCCTGCGTGGGCAGCAGCGGGGGCGCCGTCATGGAGGTGGCCCCCGCGGCGTGGCCCCAGCCCTCGAAGGTGTCGTCGAGCAGCCGCAGCAGTGCGGTGCCTTCCGCACCCAGGGTGGGCAGTCCGGCTCGGTGGTCGGTGGGCGGGGGTATTCGTACCTCGGCGGGTGTGGACATACGTACCTCACTTGGGGCATGGATCGCGACGGGGGTCGGACGGCGGGCCGGGTCAGATGACGGGCAGTACGTCGTCCGTGAAGATCCCGGTCTTCAGGAAGAACGCGAGCGGCTTGCGGACCGACTTGCGCTCGATGGCGCGGCGGCGGTCGTCGGCGAGCAGGGCGTTGCGCAGCGCGAGCGGGTCGGCGACGCCGGCGTCGCGGTAGACGTGCGGGTTGTAGAGCGAGTTGATGCTGAAGACGACGTACCGCTTGAGGTACGCCTCGACCTCCGCGTGCCGCTCCTCGCTGATCGTCTCGCGCATCCGGGTGTGCAGCAGCGAGACCAGCTCGCGGCCGAAGGCGATGTGCCGGGACTCGTCCTGGTGGTGCAGCCGGTTGACCTGCCGGATCGTGTCGCACAGCGACGCGTCCTGCGCCATGTGCGTGTTGTAGAAGTCCACGAGCTCTTCGAAGAACAGGATCCGGGCGAAGACCAGGAAGTTCTCGACCTCCGGCTCCCAGTCGGAGGTGGCCCGCATCGCCGTGGAGGAGTAGATCTTGTTGCCGTAGCGGCGGCAGAACTCGGCGAAGAACCACATGTGCTCGTTCTCCTCACCGATGAAGTGGTGGAAGAAGTCCGAGGGGATCTCGAATCCCGGCATGTGGATGCGGTTGACGACCTCGATGAGCAGTTCACGGATGCCGTGCACGTTGAGGCTGTAGAAGTTGATGCTCTCCCACTTCGACAGCCGGCGCAGGGTCTCCTCGCCGAGCTGGTCGAAGAGCGGGGTGCCGTACGGGGTGAGCAGCTCGGGGCTCATCCACATCCGGTCCTCGTCGAGCCGGTCGGGCCAGTCGAACTGCTGGTACGGGTTGTAGTAGTCCTCGATGGACTTGGTCGAAAGCCGTTCCAGTACTTCCTGGAAGCGGTCGGTGATGGGCAGGGCCGGGGCGGCCATGGTCGTCCCTCCAGTACGGGTGGTCCGGTGTGACGTGGTCCGGTGCGACGGGCGGGTCAGGGACGGGCCTCGTAGACCGCGTTGACGGGCGTCTCGGTGGCGCGGCGCCAGCGGGAGAAGCCGCCGGCCTTGGCGATCTGCTGGAAGGCCGTCTCACCGGAGTGGTTGCCGAGGGCGTACGGGCCGCGCTGGGCGACGGCGACCGGCAGGCACATCACGGCGGACAGGCTCATGAACATCCGGGCGGCGGGCGTGCCGGCGGTGACCTCGTCGGCGGAGGCGTTGGTTTCCACCAGCATCCACGTGCCGTCGGGCTTCAGGGTGCTGCGGACGTGTGCCGCGGCCCCTTCCGGATCACCCATGTCGTGCAGGCAGTTGAAGAACGTCACCAGGTCGTAGTCGCGGCCCGGGTAGTCGTCGGCCGAGGCCGTGTCGAAGACCACTCGATCGCTCAGTCCCGCGTCGTCGGCGAGCTGGCGGGCAATGCTGATCGCCTCTTCGGAGTAGTCGTAGCCGTGCACGGTGGCCTCGGGGAACGCCTTGGCGATGAGCAGGGTGGTGTGTCCGACGCCGCAGCCGACGTCGGCGACCCGGCCGCCGTTGCGCAGCTTGTCCGTCACCCCGTCGAGCGCGGGCAGCCACTCGGGGATCAGGCGGTGCTCGTAGGCGGGCTGGAAGAAGCTGCCCATGCCGGTGTCCAGCGCCGGGTCGTGCTCGGCCCAGCCGACGCCCTCGCCGGTGCGGTACGCGTCCACGAGCAGGTCCTCGGTCGCGTACAGGGCCTTGAGCGCGGTGAAGAAGCCGGCCGTGTACGTGACCGCGGCGCGGTCGGCGAGGACGGGCGCGTGCGCAGCGGGCAGGGTGTAGCGGTCGGAGCTGGGGTGGCGCTCGACGTAGTCGGCGCTGAGCTGGGCGTGCAGCCACTCCTTGGCGTAGCGCGCGCTGATACCGGTGCGCTCGGCGAGCTCGTCCGGGGTGAGCGGGCCGTGCTCGGCCAGGGCGCGGTACAGCCCCAGGCGCTCGCCGAGGGCGACGGTCAGGCCGCGTACGGCGGCGGCCGCGTCCGTGATGACGCGCTGGTGGAACTCTTCGGTGGTGACACCTTGCAGAACGGCACTCATGATCTGGGCTCCTCATCCATGTGCTGCGTTCCTCGCCGGTCCGCGGATCGCAGGTCGCAGGTGAACAGGAAGGACCGGGGTACGCGGGGCACGCTGCGGGGCGGCACCGGGTAGGGCCAGCGGCCGAAGTCGGCGCCCTCGTCACCGGGCTGCTTGATCTCGCGCGGCGACCACCCGGTGTCCAGCAGCAGCTGCTCGGGCTCCTCCGTACCGAAGAGCCAGGGGTTGCCGTCGTCGGCCAGGGCCTTCAGGAACGGCCGGGACAGCGGGTTCTCCAGGGCGGCCCGGCTGATGACGTCGCCGGCCAGGACGGAGTCCGGGGCGCTCACGTCGGCAAGCGTGGCGAGCAGAGTGCGTACGGCGTCCTCGGGGAGGAAGAAGAGCAGGCCCTCGACGACCCACAGCGTGGGCCGCTCGCTCTGCCAGCCGGCCTCCTTCAGCGCCCCGGTCCACTCTTCGGTGAGGTCGACGGCGACGGGGTGCCGGGTGCGGCCGCTCGGCTGCGGCTCATCGGCGAGCATCCGCGCCTTGGCGTCCAGCAGCGCGGGCCGGTCCAGCTCGTAGACCGTGACGCCGTCCGGCCAGGGCAGCCGGTAGAAGCGGGTGTCCATGCCGGCGGCGATGAAGACGACCTGCCGGATGCCGCCCTCGGCGACGGTCCGTGTGATGGCCCGGTCGAGGTACTGGGTGCGGATGGCCAGGAAGGGCACCGTACCGGCGCCCGCGTACCGTTCGAGCAGCTCGAAGCCGGTGTCGGCGGCGACGGTACGTGCGTAGGAGTCGTTGAACAGCCGGTCCGGGCGCTCGGATTCGAGTGCCCGTGCGGCGGCGGTCCACTGTGCTGTGCGGGATACGGCCTCCACAGGAGGGTCCCCCTTCGATTGGGAGCCGGCCGGCCCCGGACGGGACTCGGGGCCGTCGGCACTGGTGGAGTGGACGGTCGTGTCCGGCGTCAGCCGCGCACGCAGGGCACCGGGTCCTCCGCCGCCGTCTTGGACGGGGGTTCGGCGGCGGAGCGGCGCCGGAAGATGCTGTGCAGGACCATGCTGAACACGACCGTCCCGTCTGCGGCCACCAGCGAGCACTTGGGCTGCACGATGCCGGTGGCGGGATTGCCGAGGGACGGGCGGGAGCCGAGGATTTCCATCCGTGCGGTGAGGACGTCCCCCGGCCGCACGGGCCGGAGGAAGCGGACCTCGTCGATGCCGGGCGAACCCAGGCCGTCGCTGCCGGCGAGCAGGCCGTCCACGTAGCACCGCATGAACATCGCGGCGGTGTGGAATCCGCTGGCGATCAGTCCGCCGAACGGGCTGCGCCCGGCGGCCTCCCGGTCGGTGTGGAACGGCTGCGGATCGAAGCGCGCGGCGAACTCCAGCACCTCCTCCTCGGTCACGGTGACCGTCCCCAGCTCGTGAACGTCACCGGCGCGGAAGTCCTCGAAGTAACGCATGCGCGTGCCATCCCCTCGTCAAGACTCGACAGCCTTTTTCAGACTCAACAGCCCTTGGCACACCACAACTTACGATCGAGCCGTTTATTTTGTCAATCCAAATCTATGGATTCACCAAGGCCGTGGGAGCGCCTGCTCGATGTCGTTCCAGAGGTCCTCGGGGTGCTCGATCCCCACCGCCATCCGCACCATCCCGGCACCGACCCCCGCGGCCCGCAACGCCCGGTCGTCGAGTTCCCGGTGGGAGGTACTGGCCGGGTGGGTCACCAGCGTCTCCACGCCGCCCAAGGACAGGGCGAGTTGGGCGATGCGCAGCCGCTCGGCAAAGGCGCGTCCCGCGTCCCGCCCGCCGGCCAGCTCGAAGGAGACCATCGCGCCGAAGCCGGAGAGAAACCGGCGGGCGCGCTCGTGGGAGGGGTGCGTGGCAAGCCCCGGCCAGTACACCTGCTTCACCGCTGGGTGCAGCTCCAGCCGGGCGGCGAGGAATGCCGCGTTACGGCAGTGCTGGCGCATGCGCAGTGGCAGGGTCTGGATGCCGCGCAGGGTCAGCCAGGCCGCGAACGGATCGGCGGTGGCACCGAGTTCGACCGCGCGCCGCCAGACCTGTTCGTACAGCTCCGCGTCCGCGAAGACCGCGACTCCCCCGATCACGTCCGAGTGCCCGCCCAGGTACTTGGTCGTGGAGTGGACCACGATGTCCGCACCGAACTCGATCGGCCGGCACAGGGCGGGCGACGCGAGAGAGTTGTCGACCAAACTCACGACACCGGCCCGCCGCGCCACACCCAACAGCCCTGTCAGATCCGGCACTTCACCGGTCGGATTTGCCAACGTCTCCAGCAGCAGAAGCCGGGTGGCCGGGCGCAAGCGCGCCGACAACTCCCCCGCGTCGTCGCCGGATATCCGCTCCACCTCGATGCCGAACCGCTCGGCGAGGTCGGACAGCACCGCGTACGTACCGCCGTACAGACAGTTCTGCACCAGTACGTGGTCGCCCGGGCGCAGCAGGGCCAGCAAGGTGCTGCTGATGGCCCCCATCCCGGATGCGGCCGCCAGTGCCCGAGCGCCGCCCTCGAGGCCGGCGAGGACGCGTTCCAGCGTGCGTACGGTGGGGTTACCGCGCCTGCTGTACACGAAGTCCCCGTCGGGAGTGGCCATCGCCGCGGCGAGCGCGTCGGCGCTGTCGTACGCGAACGCCGACGACCTCACCATCGGCGTACTCAGCGGCCTCCCTTCGCCCGCGGCGGACTCCGCCGCCGCGGCTGTCACATGGACCGCGCGGGTCTGCAGGTGCAGTGCCTCGGCGCCTCGCTCCTCTGCCATTTCGCTTCCTTCCTGCGTGGACTGGTCGGACAGTTGGGCAACTACGGCAACGGGGCCGTGCCGCGCCCCGTTCGGGCACTGCACGACCCCGGAATGACTGCCGGCCGTACGACTACGCGACGGCCTTCTCGCCCGACGGCGCGGTGCTCTGCTGCGCCTCGGCCTGCGGCGCACGTCCGCGCATGAACACCAGCGTGAGCAGGCCACCCGCGGCCGCGACGCCCGCGGCCCCGATGAAGGCGGAGCTGAACCCGTTGGTCAGCGCGGGCAGGTCACCGAGCTTGCTGGCACCCTGCGAAGTGGCGAGCGCGGTGAGCGCGGCCAGGCCGAGCGCGGAACCCACCTGGTAGGTGGTGTTGACGATGCCGGAGGCCAGGCCCGCCTGCTCCTGCGGCACGCCGGACATCGCGGCCATCATGGCGGGGATGTACGCCAGCGACATGCCGAGCGCCGCGACCAGCGAGGCCGGCAGGACGTCGACGAGGAACGTGCCGGTCGGCTCGACGGCCGAGAGCCACACCAGGCCGGCCGCCAGGACGAACAGCCCACCGGCGATCAGCGGCTTGGGGCCGAACTTGCCCAGCAGCTTGGCGGTGATCATCGTCATGAAGATCATGAGCAGGATGGTCATGGGCAGCAGCGCCGCGCCACTGGCGAACGCGCCGTAGCCGAGGACCTGCTGGAGGTACAGGTTGAGGAAGTACCACATCGGGATCCAGGCCGCGCCGAGCAGCGTCATCGAAAGGTTCGAGGACGCCAGGCCCGGAGTGCGCCACACACCCAGCGGCATCAGCGGAGCCTTGACGGAACGCTGGATCACCAGGAAGAGACCGATCAGCACCGCGGCACCGACGAGTTCGAGGACGGTCTCCGTGGTGCCCCAGCCGACCTCCGGCGCACGGACCACGGCGAACACGGTGAGCGCCAGGCCCGCGGTGACGGCGATGGCACCGAGCAGGTCCACGGACCCCCGCTTCCCCGCGACCGCGGGCAGCAGCCCGGTGGCGGCGAGCGTGGCGATGCCGATCGGGATGTAGATGATGAACACCCAGGGCCAGCTGGCCCATTCGGTGAAGACACCGCCGAGGAAGACGCCCGCGGTACCGCCGGCCGGGGCCGCGGCTCCATAGAAGGCCATCGCCTTGCCCAGCTCCTTCGGGTTGTGCCCGAAGAGCATCATCAGCAGCGTCATGGACGCGGGGGCGATCAGCGCACCACCGACGCCCTGCACCGCACGGCCCACGACCTCGACCCAGGCCGTGGAAGCGGCGGCCGCGACGACGGAGCCGGCGATCAGCACCACCCAGCCGCTGACGAAGATCTTGCGTGCACCCAGCAGGTCGGAGAGCCGGCCGCCGAGCAGCAGCAGACCGCCGAAAGCGATGACGTAGGCATTGAACACCCACTGCAGGTCGCCCTGCGAGAACCCGAGGTCGCGCTGCATCTCCGGCAGCGCCACTCCAATGATGGACGTGTCCATGATGACCATGAACTGTGCGGCCGCGAGCACAGCAAGTGCCCACCAGCGCCGCGGATTGACGGCAGACATGGCGCCACCCTTTCTCGTCGTATACCCCCTGGGGGTACTTGCGGCGAGGAACGTAGCATACCCCCTGGGGGTAATGGAACCTTCAGGGTGATCACAAAGCAAAAGACCGCCGATACCCCTGAGGGGTATCGGCGGTCTCTCGGCCGGAACTCACCGGAATCAGGTCAACCGGCCCGGCTTGCAGCCTCCTTCGCCGCAACTGCGCCGCGCGGACGCCGGGCCGCCCGACTGCTCGATCCGGGCAGCGGCGACCTGAAGGAGCGCCACGGCGAGCATCCGCACCACGGGATCCTCCGCAGCCCGGCGCGCCAGCCGCCACACACGGACGGGCGCACCCGCTCGACTGTTGCGAGACATCCATTCCACCCCCTCACCGGCACGTCAACCGCGCCATCATGGAGGCAACGCACACGCGTCGCTCCATGCATCGCTTGCACCATATACCCCGGCGGGGTATGCCGCCAGGGAGAGTCGGCCAGTGCCAGGGATGCAACGACGCCCCCCGGGTCACTCCTCCCCGTCGGCATCTCCGGGGGCGTTTGCCTCGCCGCGCCACGGTCAACCCGCCAAGGGCCGGGGGTGGAAGAGGCATGGCCGCCCGGCCCGCCGGCCTCCGGCAGCGAAGGATGCGATCTGTGATGGCCAAGGTCAAGGACATGCTCGCCACCTACCCGGCCGACCTCGGTGACGTCGACCGCGAGAAACTCACCAAGTGCATCGAGGAATGCATCGCCTGCGCACAGGCGTGTACCGCCTGCGCCGATGCCTGCCTGTCCGAAGGCATGGTCGGGGATCTCACCAAGTGCATCCGCACCGACATGGACTGCGCCGACATCTGCAACGCGACGGCCGCCGTCCTGTCCCGCCACACCGGCTACGACGCCAACATCACCCGCGCGCTTCTCCAGGCATGTGCAACCGCCTGCAAGGCATGCGCCGATGAATGCTCGTCACACGCCGACATGCACGAGCATTGCCGCCTGTGCGCCGAAGCCTGCCGCTCCTGTGAACAGGCATGCAACGACCTGCTACAGACCCTCGGCTGACCGACTGGTGGCCGCCGGGCCCCGTCCCGGCGGCCACTCCGTCATGCATCACGGGCGCCAATCGAACGGGAAGTGCTTGCTCGACCCTCCTCGGTACTCCCGGGAGAAGTCGAAGCCCTGGACCTGGTCGTCACTGACCACGCCCCATGTCGCGATCTGGCCGGGGCCGACTTCGGCGCCAGGGGCGTTGATCAGCTGCACGCGCCGCTTCGGGTCCGCGGTCGGCCCGGTGAGTGCTGTGGCGCCCACGCTGACCTTCCCGGGTACGCTCGCCCGCCAGTAGGCCAGGTCCTCGGCGGCGTCGAACCGGACCGGGGCATAGCGCACTTCGCGTACTTCGCTGATCAGCGAGCCGAACTTCCCCGGCCACCCGCCCACGTTGCCCCGGAAGATCCCTTCCAGCGCATCGCGCTGGGCCTGATTACCGTGGGCGTCGATGTAGAACATGACCTTCATCGTGGCGTCCGGGTCGTCGATCCACATATTGCCGGCGAACTCGCCCAGTGCCACCACGCCCAGACCGTCCAGCCGGACGTCACCGCAGTGGCCTTCGCGGATGTGCCAGACGAGCGTGAACAGACAGGCGCCGTTCGTCGGCGGCTGCGCGAACGTGCAGGGACAGGGCAAGGAGCAGCTGCACACGTCGAACCACTCGCCCTTGAGGTGCCAGTTCGTTGCGTCCATCGGTCTCCCCTTCGCGTATACCCCCGCCCCGTATACGCTAAGGTCGCGCCCATCCCACGACAAGTACCCCCTGGGGGTATGCAACCCTTATCGGCCAGAGCCGACATGGGAGGTTCCTGGGCGCAGTCGGAGGGTGGGGCGAGCGGACTGCTCGGAGTCCGCTCGCCCCACAGTGACGGGATCGGTCAGGCGCCGACGGGTTGCGGCACGGCCTCCGGCCGGGTCAGGCGGCCCGACCGCTGGAGCCCGTACAGGGCAGCCGAGCAGCCGAGACCGAGAGCGAACAGCACGAGCCAGGGCAGCGCGGACACGCCGGCCGCGCGGGCGGCGTCGAGCGCCGCGCCGGTGAGCAGGTTGCCCAGGGTGATGCCGACGCCGCAGATGGTGTTGTAGAGCCCGTAGTGCGTGGCGACCAGACGATCGCCCGAGAGGCGGACGATGGTGTCCATCTCGAAGGGGTACGCAATCATCGTGCCCAGGGCCAGCATCAGTGCGGCCAGGGTCGGCGGCACCGCGGCCAGGAGCCACCGGCCGATACCACCGGCCGGTACGGGCAGCGCCGAGGCGGCCAGGAGTGGCACAAAGGCCGTGCCCATGGTCAGCAGGCCCCAGGCCAGAGCCCGGCCGGGCTCCAGCCGTTCCTTGCACCAGGCGGTCACCCGGGTCTGCCCGAGGATGGTGGCGAGCCCCGACACCGCGAACATCACCGCGACCGCGGCCGTACCGAACTCACCGTCGCCGCCCACACGCCGGACCTCCAGCGGGAGGGCCAGGTAGACCTGGAAGGAGAGCACGTACGAGCCGATCATGGCGGTGGAGAACAGCAGGAACGGCCGGTTGGCCACCACCGTGCGCCACTGCGACAGCACGCGTTCCTGCGGCTGCCCGGAGCCCTGCGGCGCGTCGTTCGCCCGGCGCGCCGGAAGCGCACGGATCTGCACCGCGCTCAGCACGGCGAAGATGACCGCCGACACCAGGCAGGTGACCCGGAAGTCGAGCCCGGTCAGCAGCATGCCCACCATCGGGCCGAGCAGGATGCCGGCCTGGTAGAAGACGTTGAAGAGCGCGAACGCCTCGACCCGGCGCTCCCCCGCGTCGGCGGCCAGGTAGGCGCGTACGGCGGGGTTGAACAGCGCGCCCGCGAAGCCGGTGGCCGCGGAGGCAACGAGCAGCGCGGGCACCGAGTCCACCAGCCCGATGGCGGCGAACCCGACGGTCCGCAGCACGCACCCGGCGACGATGAGCGGCTTGTAACCGAGACGGTCGGCGAGCGTGCCACCGATCAGGAACATGCCCTGCTGGCTGAAGTTCCGTACCCCCAGGATGAAGCCGACCAGCCAGCCGGCGAGCCCGAGCGTGCCGGAGAGATGGGCGGCCAGGTACGGCATCAGCATGTAGAAGCCGAGGTTGATGGTGAACTGATTCACCATCAGCAACTGGACGCTGCGGTCGTAGGAGCGGACCTGCGTGATCAGGCTCTTCATCGCGCGCTCCCTCCCTCGGCGGCCTCGGCTCGCGCTGTGGGGGCGAGGGGGTCGGCGATCTCTGTGCAGCGTGTCCAGCGGGTGACTTCCTTCTCGTCCGGGCGGCCGATCAACTCCGGTTCCGGGGCGGGAGATACGCCCAACAGGCCGTGCTCGGCGCAGTATTCGTCGTGGTAGACGGTCTCCAGGTAGCGCTGCGGACCGTCGGGAAAGATCGCCGCGATACGGGTGTCACGGGGCAGGGTGCGGGCCAGCCAGCCCGCCACCAGTGCGACCGCGCCAACACTCCAGCCGCCCGTCGCGTAGTGCGAGGACGCCAGCTGCCGGCACGCCCAGACCGACTCGGCCGGGGCGACCCAGTGCACCTCGCTGAAGTGCTCGTAGGCGACGTTGCGCGGGTAGATGCTCGACCCGAGGCCGCGCATCAGCCTGCTGCGCGCGGGCTGGCCGAAGATGGTCGAGCCGATGGTGTCCACACCGACCAACCGCATCCCGGGGTAGAGCTGGCGCAGCACACGGGAGACCCCGGCGGAGTGCCCGCCTGTGCCGACGCTGCAGACCAGTACGTCGAGGTGGCCGAGCTGGGAGGCGAGTTCGAGGGCGAGCGGGGTGTAGGCGGCGACGTTGTCCGGGTTGCCGTACTGGTCCGGGCACCAGGCGCCCGGCTGCCGGTCCAGGAGTTCGGCGACGCGGTCGCGACGGGCCTGCTGCCAGCCGCCGGTGGGGTGCGGCGCGGGCACCATGTCGACGGTGGCACCGTATGCGGTCAGCAGCCGCGTCATGGACGGTTCGAGGCCCGGGTCGGTGACGAGGGTGACGGGGTGGCCGTGCACCATCCCGGCCAGGGCGAGGCCGAGGCCGAGAGTGCCGCTGGTCGACTCGACGATCGGGGCGCCGGGGAGCAGGTCGCCGCGGGCCCGGGCGCGTTCCACCATGTGCAGGGCGGGACGGTCCTTGATGCCACCGGGGTTGAAGCCCTCCAGCTTGGCCCAGAAGCCGCGGTCGGGCGAGGTGAAGGGCTGGGACACCCGCAGCACGGGCGTGTTGCCGACCAGTCCGCGGAGGGAGGAGCCGGCGGGGGTGCATCCGCTGAGGCCGGCCGTGACCGGGGAGTGGTTCACGGTGGGCAGGTCGGACAGGTCGGACAGGTCAGGCAGGTCAGGCCGATCGGGCCGGTTCCTCGTGATCGGAGAATGCCCCTTGATCAGAGAATGCCTCTTGGTCGGAGAGTGCATCGTTTCGCTCTCGTTCGTGCCGGAGATGGTTCGGACTCTCGTCTCGCGCGCCACGCGGACGGCGTGGCACGCGGCAGACCGGCCTGGGGCCGGCCGCAACGGCGACGGCTAAATGCGCCACCGGCAGACGGCGGCCAGCACGGTCCGCCCCTCGCTCGGAATCCGGCTTCTCGCGGCTGCGGGAGGGAGAGCCCCCCACTGCCGAGCGCCGATGACCATTGCGGTCACTGGGAACGCGTTCAGCACCGCCCGCAGGAGTGGCTGCTGAGCTGTACGGAATGCGGCGTCGACATCCGGTCCCAGGTGCGGGCAGTAGTCGTCGTCAGCGGCGGACACCGCGGCAATCGCCGGTCCGCTCTCCACGAGCGACGGGGCAGCGTCAGCCGACACCACTGCATTGCTGACTGCGTTACTGACTGCGTTGCTGTCCACGTGCGCCGGCATCCCACCGCAGTCCAACGCGGTGAGCAGCAACACGCTCAGCAGGGCCCACACCAAGCGGCTCATCCAGAGCGGGCGTGCCGACGAGAACCGTTTCCGGGGTGCCGGCGAGTCCGACGGGTACAGCGGTTGCAATGACTGCAGCGACTGCACTCGGTACAGCGAATTCAACGGGAACAACGGGTGCAAAGAGCCAAAAAGGCAGGGCGGCACAAGTCCTCCGCGCGGCGAGGGATGACGGGAAAGCCGTCGACCATCCCTGCGTGGCACGGGTAAAACGGCACGCGTGGGAGGTCGGACGCCGAGAAGCGCCGACCTCTAGATGCGCAGGACCGTCGGGTCCGCAGAAGGTGGTATCGGAACAGCGAGGCCCCGAGCCACCGGAGCATGGGCGTGCTCGATCACCGGCGCGCCATGTGCCCACGCCCCGACGAACGGCGACAGACAAGGCGCCGCCAGCTCAGGTCCCTGTTCCGGCTGTCCCAGCGCGCAGTCGTCGACGAACTGGTGCGAGCCGTGCCCATCACCATGATGGCCGCCCGACTCACCGCCCCCGGAGGAGGAGTCCGTCGCAGCACTCGCCACAGCATCGGCTGTCACATCAGCAGCAACGGGAGCCACCGACGCGGAAACGCTGCCGCCGGAAGGAGTATGACGCGCCGCCACATCGGGACTGACGACATGCGTGTACAACAGCCCGAAGAGAAGCAGGCCCAGCCACAGCACACGCACCAGCCACAGCGCATGGGACGGAGCCGCTGACGAGCGGGTCCGCCGCGCACGAGCATGCAACCAGGCCGTAATCACACCGTGATCCTAACCCGCCGAGGCGTCACACCATCCACCTCCCAGAGAACACGGCGTGAACGCGGCGGTGCGCGGCCGGTGGGGAAGCCGGAGCCTGGCTTGTTCCACCGCGCACAGCGCTGCGACGGCGTGAACTTCTACGTCGCGTAGTAGCTTAGAGGGGTGGACGTCGACCTACCTGCCTCGGCGGCTCCGGATTCAGCGCCGCCCACCGCCGACAACCGCGACCTGTACCCACCGCCGGTGAGGCCGCAAAGGCCCCCGTTCGTGTTCGGGAGCAGGCCATGACACCCCGCGCGGCCCGGCAGCCGCTCACGGCATCCCTGCCATCAATTGCCCGCAGCAGAAGGCAGGCCACCATGCAGTCACTCATCGAAAACGCCCGCGCCTTCCCGTCGAGCATTGCGGAGCGCCGCGATGACCTCGCCGCACTCGCCGACGGCCAGCGCCCACAGGCCCTCTTCATCGCGTGCTCGGACTCCCGCGTCGTACCGTCGCTGATCACCGGTGCTCGCCCGGGCGAGATCCTCGAACTGCGCACGGCCGGCAACATCGTCCCGCGCCACAGGTCCGAGGCCGACTGCGGCATCGGCGCCACCCTGGAATTCGCGGTGATCGCGTTGCAGGTGCCCGACATCGTCGTCTGCGGACACTCGTGCTGCGACGCGGTACAAGGCATGGTGACCGACAAGCAGCTACCGGGAATGGCGCTCTTCAACCGCTGGCTGCAGCGCGCGGAGTACCACTCCCAGTCCGCCGCCCCGCGCAAGGGCGCCGCCACGCAACGCCACTTGGAAACGCAGCTCAAGCATCTGCGCTCCTACCCGTGCGTCGCACGCCGCGTCCGGGAGAGGCGGCTGCGCCTGCACGGCTGGTTCTACGAGATCACCTCCGGCGAGGTCTTCGCCTACGAGGCCCGGGAGCGCATGTTCCGGCCACTGTGATCGCGTTGTGATCGCCCTCTTCAGCCCTCTTCCGGGCTGCCACTGCCCTCACATGCATGTGAGTTGATCCGAGGTGCGTCTGCCTTGCATCTGCGTTGCGCCTGCGTCGCATCGGGCTGTGGCCGATTGCGTTCCTCCTCGCGCACGTATCTGGAACGCAGGAGCTCAGGGGGACATCAGTCGTACTCCATAGCCCCGTTCGGCACGGGAGGGATGCGCAGGTGTGCGACAACCAGTCGAAGCCAGTGGAACCATCTCCTGTTTCAATTGAAACGGTCACGGTGGAGCAATGGCGTACAAGATTTCGTTGACCGGTGACACCACCACCGGGCTGACCCAACCGTCCCCACAAGCCACTGCTCCGACCACCCGCAGGCTCGTTGGTCTCGACCTCGCCCGTGGCCTCGCGGTGCTGGGCATGTTCACCGTCCACGCCGGCCCCGAGCCGTCGGACGCCGGACTGCTGGGCCCTCTGGTGGAGGCCACTTACGGTCGTTCGTCCGCGCTCTTCGCCCTGCTCGCCGGCTTCACGCTGATCCTCATCACCGGCCGCCGGGAACCCCGGACGGGACGCGCCGGACGCCAGGCAGTGGCCAAGTTGCTCATCCGCTCCGGCATACTCTTCGCCCTGGGGATCGCCCTGATGGCGCTGGGCACCTCGGTCGACGTGATCCTCGCCTACTACGCGCTCCTCTTCGTCTTCGTCCTGCCGCTGTACCGGCTGCGCGCCGCGTCGTTGGCAGTTGCGGCCGCCGCCACGGCGCTGGTGCTGCCCCAGGTCCTGTACCTCGTCAAGCTCGCCATCGATGGCGGCAGCTGGTCCGACACCGTGATCGCCGCCGACCCGCTGGCCGGGCTCACCGACTCGGACGGCGTCCTCGACCTGCTGTTCACCGGCCCCTATCCGGTACTGACCTGGATACCGTTCCTGCTGGCGGGGATGGCAGTGGCCCGGCTCGACCTCTCCCAGGCCGTGGTGCGCACCCGCCTGGCCCTGACCGGCGTCGCGCTGGCCGTGCTCGGTTACGGGGGCTCCTGGCTGGCCCTGAACTTGGTCCCGGGCGCCTACGCCGCCATCGCCGCGAACACGGACGGCGACGCACCGTTGTCGGCCTGGTGGTCGCAGGCAGTCGGTGAGCCCACGGACAACTTCCGCGAGTGGCTGCTGGTGGCCGCGCCGCACAGCCAGACCACGCCGTCGATCGTGGGGGCCACCGGCGTTGCGCTGGCCGTACTGGCCGGCTGCGTCATCGCCGTCGACCGGCTGCCGCGCTTCCGCCGCCTGGCCACACCGGTCACCGCCGTCGGCATGGTGTCGCTGTCCGCGTACGTCCTGCACATCCTGGTCATCCGGGCCGTGTGGGAGGACGAGCTGCCGGGCTCGCTGAGGGAACTGTTCCTGTTCTTCGCGGCCACGATGCTGTTCGCAGTCGTATGGACCCGGCTGTTCCGGCGTGGTCCGCTCGAATACGTGCTGCACACCGCGACCCGACCGGCACGCTTCATCCGGTGAGCGGCATCCAGCGGCAGCAGCCCGGTCGAGCGGTGCTTGGAGAGCCTGGGGACTCTTGGAACCCGGGTGCTCCTGCAGCCCGGCCCGGGGACTCCTACGCCTGACCCGGGGGCTCCTACGCCTGGCCGATGCCCGCGAACCAGGTCGGCGCTTCCTCCGTGGCCTGCTTGATCCGGCTGACGGCAAAGTCCTCCATCGGGGGCAGCGCGTCCAGCTCGAACCAGCCCACCTCCAGCGACTCGTCGTCGTTCACGCGCGCCTCGCCGCCCGTGGCGCGGCAGAGGAAGCAGATGTCCATGAACTGGCAGCGGTCGCCGTTGGGATATGTGACCGGCTCCAGCGCCTCGACCAGGAGGACGCGTTCGGGGACGCAGTGGACGGCGGTTTCCTCGAGGACTTCGCGTACGGCGGTGACGGCGGGCTGCTCGCCCGGCTCGGGGATGCCGCCGATGATCGACCAGCGGCCGTTGTCGACGCGGCGTCCCAGCAGCACCCGGCCCTCGTCGTCGAAGACGATGGCGCTGACGCCGGGCATCCAGAGCAGCTGGTGGCCGGCGGTCGCGCGGATTTCGCGGATGAAGTCGGGTGTAGCCATGCCCGCACCCTAGCGAGCACTACGGGAGGGGACGAAACGCTTCCGTGGGGTTACGGCCGGATCTCCCCTGGCCGGCGCGCCGCCTTCGGGGGCTGCGCGGCGTCTTCAGGGGCTGCGCGGCGTCCTCGGGCTGTGCGGCTATGCGGCCCCGCGGGCCGGCTTCGGACGGAGGCCGAGGCGGGCGCGGATGCAGCGCACCGCGGCCTCCGCGTCGTCGACCGTGACGGTGAAGGTACGGCCGTCACCGAGCCGCAGGATCACCGCCTCACCGCGGCGCACGATCACCCCCGTGCCCTGTTCCGGGCGCCAGCGGTAGCCCCAGCCGCCCCAGTGGCAGGGTGTGACGCGGGGCGCGAAGTCGACGTCGACCACGTGCGAGAGCGGGATGCGGCGGCGCGGCAGGCCCATGTGCCCGCAGCGCACTTCCAGACAGTCCTTGTCGACCCGCACGGCCACGTGCACGAAGGCGAGCGTCCCGAAGAGGACGAGCAGCCCGGCGGCGACACAGCCGACGACGGCCATCACCAGAGGTGTGTCCCCCGATGACCAGGCACTGTCGACTGCCAGCTCGATACCGAGCGCCAGACAGGCCGCACCGATGGCGGCCAGCAGCCACTGGAAGCGATTGGTCGCGCGCCCGTACCAGACGTCCGGTACAGAGGCGCACGGGGAGTCGTCCCACGCGTCATGGGGCGCTGCGGACGGCCGGTCAGGGGCGGGCACGCCGCCGTCACCGTGCTCGGCGTGCCGGGCCGGGCGGGCGTCACTGCTGTCGGGGGCTGCTGCCCCCTCCTGGGGGTGGTCCCTCATGCTTGGCAGCGTACGCGTACTGGCTCCGCCCGGCAGCGGGCAGCGCAACTCTCTGTCACGCATGAGACAGGAGCCGCCGACTGCCCGCTCAGAGACGGAGCCGGTCGTTCAAATGACGCGTTCCGTAACGGGCCGACTCCGTTGCGGCGCGACCCTGGGGGCCTAGCAGACCGGACCCGCGGCCGCCGGTTCGCCGGTCGCGGGGATACCGGAGAGCAGCCTGCCCTCTTCATAGGCGAGGGCCGCCTCCGGAAGCGCGGCGATGCGCCCGCTGAGGATCACGGTCAGATCGCCGCTGGGCGTGGCCGCGGGCGCAGGCTCGGCACCGATGCGGCGGAGCGCCTGGGCGGCGACGGCCTCGGCGGAACCGTGCAGCGTGAGCACGGGCCCCTCCGGGCGCTGCAGCGCGTCCCTGATGCGGTCGGCGACCAGCTCGTAGTGCGTGCAGCCGAGGACGACGGTCCGTACGTCCGGTGGGGTGAGTGCAGCGGCGGCGGCGACCGCGGCGGCGATGGCCGCGTCGTCGGCCGCCTCGACCGCGTCGGCGAGGCCGGGGCAGGGCACCTCGGCGACGTCGATGTCCGCGGCGAAGGTCCGGATGAGGCCGCGCTGGTACGGGCTGCCGGTCGTGGCGGGCGTGGCCCAGATCGCCATGGGGCCGCCGCCGGCCGCCGCCGGCTTGATCGCGGGGACGGTCCCGATGACCGGCAGGTCCGGCTCCAGCTCGGCGCGCAGGGTGGGCAGCGCGTGGACGGAGGCGGTGTTGCAGGCGACGATCAGGGCGTCCGGCTTGTGCGCCGCGGCGTTTCTGGCGACGGCAAGCGCGCGCTCGGTGAGGTCGGCGGGGGTACGCGGGCCCCAGGGCATGCCGTCGGGGTCGCAGGAGAGGACGAGGCCGGCGTCGGGGCGCAGCCGTCGCACGGCCGCGGCGGCCGCGAGCAGGCCCGCGCCGGAGTCCATGAGTGCGATCTTCACCCGGACACCTTACTCAGCGGCCCCCGGTTCGGGCCGCACCGGGCCGGTTCCCCGGGGCTCGCAGCGCCGTGGGGCAGACTGCCGGAGTGGCTGTGATGGCGTGGATCGCTGGGGCGTCTCTGGTGGCGTGGCTCTGGCTCCTGGTGGGCCAGGGCTTCTTCTGGCGGACGGATGTGCGTCTGCCACCGGGCACGACACGTAGGGAGCGCGCCGCGCCTACGGAGGCCGCGGGGACGGCACCCGTGGGCGGGCGGGGCGTAGCCCCCGAAGAGCGGCCCGGCGAGGCGCCCGGGGACGGGTCCGGGCGCTGGCCCTCCGTGGCCGTCGTCGTCCCCGCGCGGGACGAGGCCGAGGTACTGCCGGCGAGTCTGCCGTCCGTGCTGGCGCAGGCGTATTCGGGGCGGGCCGAGGTCTTCCTCGTCGACGACGGCAGTACGGACGGGACCGGGGAGCTGGCCCGTACGCTGGCCGCCGAGCGCGGCGGGCTGCCGCTGACCGTGACCTCGCCCGGCGAGCCGCCCCCGGACTGGACCGGCAAGCTGTGGGCTGTCCGGCACGGCATGGAGCTCGCCCGGGAGCGTACGGACGCGGAGTACCTGCTGCTGACCGACGCCGACATCGCGCACGGGCCGGACAGCCTGCGCGCGCTCGTCTCCGCCGCCCGCGCGGCCGATCTGGACCTGGTGTCGCAGATGGCGCGGCTGCGGGTTCGGGACTTCTGGGAGCGGCTGATCGTCCCGGCGTTCGTGTACTTCTTCGGGCAGCTGTACCCGTTCCGCTGGGTGAACCGGCCGGGCGCACGTACCGCGGCGGCGGCCGGCGGCTGCGTACTGCTGCGCCGGGACGCCGCCGAGCGGGCCGGGATCCCGGCGAGCATCCGGCACGCGGTGATCGACGATGTGACGCTGGCCCGCGCCGTCAAGCGTTCCGGGGGCCGGGACGGGGCGGGCACGGGGCGGATCTGGCTCGGGCTCGCCGACCACGTGGACAGCGTGCGCCCGTATCCGCGCCTGGCCGACCTCTGGCGGATGGTGGCGCGCAGCGCGTACGCGCAACTGCTGCACAGCCCGTTGCTGTTGGCGGGCACGGTGCTGGGCCTCGCGCTGGTCTACCTGGTGCCGCCCGTCGCGCTGATCGCGGGCACGGTGGGCGGCAGCGCGCCGGCCGCGCTCCTCGGGGGCGCGGCGTGGGCCGTGATGTCCGGAACGTACCTGCCGATGCTGCGCTACTACAGGCAGCCGCCGTGGACCGCGCCCCTGCTGCCGTTCACCGCGCTGCTGTACCTCCTGATGACGGTCGACTCGGCCGTGCAGCACTACCGGGGGCGCGGCGCTGCCTGGAAGGGACGGACGTACGGGGCGCCGCCCACCGGGGAGGCATCGGAGGGTGCTTAGCCACGGGCGGCCGTCTCACTTCCGTCCCGGTGCCCACCGCATTCCCCACCCGTACGCCTGGTCCACCGTGCGCTGCGGGCTGACGCCCCGCTCGGGGACGAGGTAGCGGGCCTCGCGCTGGACGACCAGTTCGGTGCCGGTGTTGATCAGCAGCGCCAGGGCGCAGACGTTGGACGGGACGGTGCACTCGTCGAGGGAGAAGTCGATGGGGGCGCCGCGCTGCGGTGTGAGGGTGACCGTTGCGTTCAGGTCGGCGAAGCTGCGCGCGCCTTCGTAGATGGTGACGAAGAACAGAATCCGCTTGATGAGACGCTGGTGGTCGAGGTTGACCGTGAGGTTCTCGCCGGCGGCCACGGCGCCGGTGCGGTCGTCGCCGTCGAGGTGGATGAACGGCGGAGCGTGCAGGGACCCGAAGGCGTTGCCCAGGGCCTGTACGACGCCCTTGCTGCCGTCGGTCAGCTCGTACAGCGCGCACAGGTCGAGGTCGAGGGCCGCGGGGCCGGCGAGCGCCCGGCTGAGCTTGCGGCCCCACCCCGATTCCGAGGGCGCCGGACGGGTCTGCCAGTTGAGGTTCACCCGCATCGCGCCCGAGGTGCCGCCTTGCTTCGTCAGCGAAACGGCGGGGGCATCCTTCGTCAGGGTGACTTTCGACAGGCGTACCGGGGTGGGGG
>NZ_NHSG01000358.1:0-4491 GCF_020024005.1 Streptomyces purpurogeneiscleroticus | reverse complement strand
GACTACTCCCAGGAGGAAACCCCCGTTGTCACAGCCGAACAAGAACGCCGGCCCGGACCGCCCGTCCGGGACCGGTTTTGCGGAGACCTTCGCCAAGGGGGCGCGTACACCGCTGCGAGGCATGGCGCCCGGCCGGCGGGTGTGGAAGACGGTACTGGGCCTGCCCGTGCTGGCCGGTGTCGGCGTCGGCGTGGTGGCGCTGGCCACCCTCGGCGCCTCCCAGGTGCGCTTCGGCGACGGCCAGGAAAAGGCCGTCGCCGCCAAGGAGCCGCGGCCGACGAAGACGGGCTCTCCGGTACCGGCCGCCAAGCCCAGCAAGTCCCCGAGCCCGTCGGCCCCGAAGCCCAGCGAAGCCGGGGCGCCCACCCCGACCCCCGCGGCGCCGGAGAAGCCGGAGAAGAAGGCCCCGGCTCCCCAGGCCAAGAAGCCCGCCGGTCCGCCGCGCGTGACCTACACGGGCCTCGCGGGCCCCGGCTGCCCGACGCCGCCCGGCGGCGGTTATCAGCAGCAGGGCGCCTACAACGACGGTGGCAACGGCTGGTACGGGCTCACCGGCGGCAGCACCCAGGAGGGCGGCTGCAGCGGCCAGTTCACGTCCGTACCGATGTCCGGTGACCCGGGCAAGGACGCCAACAGCCGCGTGATGTGGTGGTTCGCGCCGGGCCCGGAGTCCCGGTCCTGCCAGGTCTCGGTCTACGTGCCCCAGGGGCCCAACGACCGCGACGTGAACGGCCACCCGACCACGTATCACGTGCTGACCGACGCCTTCGACCGAAACACCAAGTACGGCCAGTTCACCGTCGACCAGGCCGGGCACCGCGGCAGCTGGCAACCGGGCGGTACCTTCCAGGTCCGCCAGGGCAAGATCGCCGTGAAGCTGCTGGACCGCGGCATCGACTACGGCCCGGGCCGCGAGGCCGCCCACCACGCGGCGGCGCCCGTCAAGGTCACCTGTCACGGCTGAGCGTCAGCTGAGGGACCGCCGCGGCTGGTCTCCTTGCCCGAGGCCGCACCCGCAACACCGTGAAGTCCGAGGACTGCGTCGGATGGGCAGACCGGCTGCGCGCAACGGGGCAGCCGGTCACTCAGGACGCTGCGCGCGACGGCAGATAGCCAAGTGGTCACCATCGCCGCCACTGGCCTGTCGGTAACTGCGTGGGCGCATCACATATTCGCCACCGGCGCCGTATTCCTGCCGTTCTTCTCGTTCAGCGCTCTCGGGCACGGGCCTCGGCCGTCGGGATGACGAGGGCGGCGTTGCGGCGCGGAACCGGAAAAGGTATGACGGACTCGTCCATCCGGTGGCGAAACCACAGGCCGGTATGTGCCGCCGGCTCGCGCTCGTGGGCAGGAGGTGAAATCGGCCCTGGCCCGGAATCGTATTGCGCCGTGCGGACGTGCGCGGTTGAGGTACGTGGATATGGTGAGTCACTGACTTCTGCGTCGATCGAAAGCGGTTGAGTATGGCGGTAGTGCAGAGGCCCGGCATTCTGACGGTGGCGGCAGGCAATGACGCAGGTACGGAGGATTCCCCTGTGCGGGCTGTGGACTACGCATGATCCCGGAGCCATCGGCCACGGCTGCCGACGCCGCGGAACCTCTCGTTTCACCGGTCAATTCGCACAACGAGTGGGATCCGCTGGAGGAGATCATCGTCGGTCGTCTCGACGGCGCGACGATCCCCTCCGGCCACCCGGTCGTGACGTGCAACATCCCGCCATGGGCGGCCCGGCTGCAACGGCTTGCGGCCGGTTTCAAGTATCCGCGCATGATGGTCGAGCAGGCGCAGCAGGAGCTCGATCAATTCATCGCGCTTCTCCAGTCCCTCGACGTCACGGTCAGGCGCCCGGACGCGGTGGACCACAGCCGACGCTTCGGTACCCCCGACTGGTCGTCACGCGGATTCTGCAACACCTGTCCGCGCGACAGCATGCTCGTGATCGGGGACGAGATCATCGAAACCCCGATGGCATGGCCGTGCCGGTATTTCGAGACGCATTCCTACCGCGAGATCCTCAAGGACTACTTCCGGCGTGGCGCGCGCTGGACGGCGGCGCCGAAGCCGCAGCTCACCGATGACTTGTTCGAGACCGATTTCCGTGTCCCGAAAGCCGGCGAGCCCATGCGCTACATCCTTACCGAGTTCGAGCCGGTGTTCGACGCGGCGGATTTCGTGCGCGCGGGACGCGACCTGTTCGTCATGCGGAGCAATGTCACCAACCGGATGGGCATCGACTGGCTGCGCCGCCACCTCGGGCCCGGCTATCGCATTCACGAGATCGAAAGCCGCTGTCGCACGCCCATGCACATCGACACGACGTTCGTTCTGCTGGCGCCCGGCAAGGTACTGGTCAATCCCGAATACATCGACATCGACCGGTTGCCCGATGTGCTGAGTTCGTGGGACATCCTGATCGCGCCCAAGCCCGACCCGCTCGACGAGCGCCTGCTGAAGATCACCTCGATGTGCGGCAAGTGGCTCAGCATGAACGTTCTCATGGTCGACGAGAAACGGGTGATCGCGGATCGGCACCACACCGGCATGCTGCGCGCGCTGGAGAAATGGGGGTTCGAGCCGATCCCGTGCGACCTGCTGCACTACGCGTCGTTCGGCGGCTCATTCCACTGCGCGACACTCGATGTCCGGCGCCGCGGCAAGCTCGAATCGTACGTCGACTGAGCGGGCCACTGGGCCACTGACCGCAAGAAGCTGGAAAGGGGCTCCGGCAGGCAGGCAGGTCGGGCGCCGTCTTGATCCCGGGGGACCGGTGCCGCCGAGAGCCCCGCAGTCCCCCCGTCCCGCGAACGCCTCAGGGCGGCGGCCTTCAGCCGGGCCCGCCGTCGTCGGCGGGCCCGGCGCCGCTCGGCACGGCCTGGCCCATCAGGCCAGAGGCGCACCGCTGCCCGCGACGACTTCGGGGCGCAGCAGGGCGGCGAGCTTCTCGGCCGGGAGCAAGCCCCTCTCCAGTACGAGTTCGGCCACGCCGCGGCCGCTGGCGAGAGCCTCCTTGGCGATGTCGGTGGCGGCCGCGTATCCGATGTGCGGGTTGAGGGCGGTCACCAGACCGATGGAGTTCTCGACGGTTGCGCGCAGCTGCTCCGTGTTGGCGGTGATGCCTGCCACGCAGCGTTCGGCGAGGGTGAGGCAGGCGGCGCGCAAGTGCGTGATGGACTCGGAGAGGGAGTGCAGGATGATCGGTTCGAAGGCGTTGAGCTGGAGCTGTCCGGCTTCGGCGGCCATGGTGATGGCGACGTCGTTGCCGATCACCTCGAAGGCGACCTGGTTGACGACCTCGGGGATCACCGGGTTGACCTTGCCGGGCATGATGCTGGACCCGGCCTGGACCGGCGGCAGGTTGATCTCCGCGAGGCCCGCACGCGGGCCGGAGGAGAGCAGGCGCAGGTCGTTGCAGCTCTTGGAGAGCTTGACGGCGATGCGCTTGAGCACGCCGGACATCTGCACGAACGCGCCGCAGTCCTGAGTCGCCTCGACCAAGTTGGCGGCGGTGACGAGGGGCAGGCCGGTGATGTCGGCGAGGTGGCGGCGGGCCGACTCCGCGTATCCGGCGTGGGCGTTGAGTCCCGTGCCGATCGCGGTGGCGCCGAGGTTGATCTCGTGGATCAGCTCGACGGCCTCGGCGAGCCGGCTGCGGTCCTCGTCGAGCATCACGGCGTACGCCGAGAATTCCTGCCCGAGGGTCATGGGGACCGCGTCCTGGAGCTGAGTACGGCCCATCTTCAGCACGTCGCGGAACTCGACGGCCTTGGCGGCGAAGGCGTCCTGGAGGACGGCCATCGCCTTGAGCAGACCGCGCACCGCGAACACCGTCGCGATCTTGACGGCGGTCGGGTAGACGTCGTTGGTGGACTGGCCGAGGTTGACGTCCTCGTTGGGGTGCAGGTGCTGGTACTGCCCCTTGGCGAACCCCAGCAGCTCCAGCGCACGGTTGGCGACGACTTCGTTGGCGTTCATGTTGGTCGAGGTACCGGCGCCGCCCTGGATGACGTCGACGACGAACTGGTCGTGCAGCTTGCCGTCGCGGATCTCGCGGCAGGCGGCGACGATCGCGGCCGCCTTCCGGGGCTCCAGCAGGCCGAGTTCCTCGTTGGCGAGGGCGGCGGCTTCCTTGACGGTGGCCAGGGAGTCGATCAGGTGCGGGTAGGCGGAGATCGGGGTGCCCGTGATGGGGAAGTTCTCCGTGGCGCGCAGGGTGTGGACGCCCCAGTACGCGTCGGCGGGTATCTCCCGGTCTCCGAGCAGGTCGTGTTCGCTGCGGGTGACGGCGGTCATGAGTGTGCGGGCCCTCTTCTTCGAGGTGGGTGAGTCAGGTTGGTGAGGTGGGTGAGCCGGGCTCGTGAGGTGCGTGAGTCGGGCTCGTGAGGCCGGTGGGTCGGGCTCGTTGGGTGGGGGCTGAGACAGGCGCTTTACCTGCGTCGGGTCACGCGGGGGTGGCGACGGCCCGGGGGAGCAGCGCGGGGACCGGTCGTACG
>NZ_NHSG01000357.1:0-77223 GCF_020024005.1 Streptomyces purpurogeneiscleroticus | reverse complement strand
CTCCCGGTGTACTGAGCCCCGGCCCGCCGCCTGCGGCCCGTGGCGGCCCCGGCGCCCCGTAGGATGGACGGCATGGCTAAGACCGGTACGACGACCCAGGGGCTGCGCGCGGCGATCGAGCGCAGCGGCTATTACCCGGCACTCGTGGCCGAGGCGGTGCAGGCCGCGGTGGGCGGCGAGCCGGTGGTCTCGTACCTGGTCCACCAGGAGACGACCTTCGACGCCAACGAAGTGCGCCGCCACGTCACGGTGCTGGTCCTCACCGGCACCCGCTTCATCGTCAGCCATACCGACGAGCAGGCCGCGGACGCCACGTCGCCGACGCCGTACGCCACCACCTCCACCGAGTCGGTGAAGCTCGGCCGGATCTCCTCCGTCGTGCTCAGCCGCGTCGTCGCCAACCCGGAGTCCTACACCCCGGGGCAGCTGCCCCGCGAGGTCGTGCTGACCATCGGCTGGGGCGCCGTCGCCCGGCTCGACCTGGAGCCCGCCAGCTGCGGCGACCCGAACTGCGAGGCCGACCACGGCTACACCGGTTCCTCCACCGCCGACGACCTCTCGCTGCGGGTCAGCGAGGCCGGCGACGGCCCGGACACCGTCCGGCAGACGCTCGCCTTCGCCCAGGCGCTCTCCGAAGCCACCGCCTCCTCGGCCGCCCGCTGATGGCGGGTTTCGCCGCGGACCCGGCATCCGCCTGGCCCGAGCCGCTGGACCTCGCCACCGCACCGGTACCCCGCTACGGCACAGGTGCGCTCGCCGACCTCCTGCCCGCCATCACCGCGGGCCAGGGCCTGGCGCACGGCAGTCCGACGAGCCTGGAGCTGACGCCCGCCGACCGCGCCTGCGTCTTCCTCATCGACGGCCTGGGCTGGGAGCTGCTGCGCGCCCACCCGGACGAGGCGCCCTTCCTGACCTCGCTGCTCGGCACTTCCATGAACGGCACCGGGCGCCCGATGACGGCCGGTTTCCCGTCCACCACGGCCACCTCGCTCGCCTCGGTCGGCACGGGCCTGCCGCCCGGCGCGCACGGCCTCGCCGGGTACACCGTCCAGGACCCCGACACCGGCGCGCTGATGAACCAGCTCCGCTGGCAGCCGTGGACGGACCCGTACGCCTGGCAGCCGTACCCCACGGTCTTCCAGCAGGCGCACGCGGCGGGTATCCACACCTGCCAGGTCTCCGCGCCCAACTTCGAGCGCACCCCGCTCACCGAGATCGCGCTCAGCGGCGGCACCTTCCACGGCCGGCTCTCCGGTGAGGACCGGATGGACCTGGCCGCCGAGCAGCTGGCCGCCGGCGACCGCTCGCTGGTCTACACGTACTACTCGGAGGTCGACGGCAAGGGCCACCGCTACGGCGTCGACTCCGACGCCTGGCGCGGCCAGCTGATGTACGTCGACCGGCTCGCGGAGCGCCTGGCCGAACAGCTCCCACCCCGTTCGGCCCTCTACATCACCGCCGACCACGGCATGATCGACATCCCGTTCGACCCGGAGTCCCGCGTCGACTTCGACGAGGACTGGGAACTGAGCGCCGGCGTACGGCTGCTGGGCGGCGAGGGCCGCTGCCGCCACGTGTACGCGCATCCGGGCGCGGCCGACGACGTGCTCGCGGTCTGGCGCGAGGTCGTCGGCGAGCAGATGTGGGTGGCCGGCCGCGAGGAGGCGATCGCCGCCGGGTGGTTCGGCCCGCACGTCGACGACCGGGTGCGGGGCAGGATCGGTGACGTGGTGGCCGCCGCACACGCCGACATGGTGATCATCGCGAGCCAGAACGAGCCACGCGAATCAGCCATGGTCGGCATGCACGGCTCCATGACCCCGGTCGAACAACTCGTCCCCCTCCTGGAAGTCCGCACCTGACACGCACGACAGTGTTGTCAGTGCCCCCCGTTACTGTATTGAGCAGGGGCCCTGCGTCCCCCCCCCCATGGGGAAGTGGTGGGGTGAAACGGTACGGCGCCCGGACCCTCCCTTCGTACGACCCAATTGCCGTCGGCAGGCCCCGACGCGCGCCCGAAAGGCAACTTGAACCCCCCATGGCTGAACTGGTGTTCTTCAGCGGCACGATGGACTGCGGGAAGTCGACTCTGGCGCTCCAAATCGGGCACAACCGTTCGGCCCGGGGGCTGCAGGGCGTGATCTTCACCCGCGACGACCGTGCGGGGGAGGGAAAGCTGTCATCGCGTCTGGGACTGGTGACGGATGCGGTGGAGGCAGCCCCGGGGATGGACCTTTACGGGCACCTCGTGGAACAGATGACCCACGGCGGCAAGGTCGATTACGTCATCGTGGACGAGGCCCAATTCCTCGCGCCCGAACAGATCGACCAGCTGGCCCGGATCGTGGACGATCTCGCCCTGGACGTCTTCGCCTTCGGCATCACCACAGACTTCCGCACGAAGCTCTTCCCGGGGTCACAACGGCTGATCGAGTTGGCGGACCGGATAGAGGCGTTGCAGGTCGAGGCGATGTGCTGGTGCGGCGCCCGGGCCACGCACAACGCCCGCACGGTGGGCGGCGAAATGGTGGTCGAGGGCGAGCAGGTAGTGGTCGGCGATGTGGCCACGCCCGCGGAGCAGATCGGGTACGAGGTCCTCTGCCGACGCCATCACCGCAAACGAATGACGAGCGCCTCGGCACATGCGGCGACGCTGTCGCCCGATGTCCTGCCGGTCACCACTGACTGAGGCCGGGTACGTGCACCCGAGCCGGCACCCACGCTCGGGCAGCGGCTGCGCCTGTCGTGAGCTGTGGGCTATGGCACTAGGGGTGCACGAACCTTGGCTGTTGTGCCTGGCCGCAGGTATCAGGGCACGAGGGGGCGGCACCTGCAACCGGCCGTCAGGCCCTGCCGGATCCTGCGGGAAAGACCGCTGTCCGGACGCTGTGTCAGTCCTGGCCCCGAGTTTGGCCAGCACCTGACTCCAGAACCTTCACACCATTCTGTGACAACGCCGAGCCCAGCACCGTCTGCCGAAACGTACGGACCTCAAGTACCCGCTCTTGATTGAAGTGGATCTCCATCCCGCGTGGCTGCCACAGCTTCCCGGCCGGAAGGTACACAGCGCCCAGGATCTCACTCAGATCCGCGCTGAGAACCACGCCCTCGCTGCCGAGCAGCTGCATACCCTTGCTGGAGAGCTGAATCGCACCAACCGCGAACCCGCCTGCCCCCGGCGAAGGTTCGGAATAGGTGACCGGCTGCAACTCTTCAGAGCGCAGTACATCAAGTTGACGCCCAGCCTTTGTGGTCAGTGCGCGCAGCTGCCTCTGTGCCCGCACCCGCTTGGACAACAAGGCAGTCACTGGCAGAAGTCCATACACCAGGGCTCCCGCCCCGACCAGCGGCAAGACGCCGAGCCCAATGCTCTCCACGCGGACCGCAAAGCGCAGGACAAGGTACGCGATGATGAACAGAAGCCCACCAATCGCGATAATCAATCCCAGACCCAGAACCATCTCATCGCGGTTCCGCTGTACAGATATACCTGGTTCGGCTGAAAGTAGGCGGCTACGGTGCTGCTGCCTCAAATGGGTTTCTTGATATTCGATGCCAGTCATGAAGTCTTTCCTTCGGATACTCGCCTATCACGCTCGCGATCTGCTACAGCGATCGCCTTCTGGTGCTGGTCGAAACACCACTTAGCATGGTTCGGAATTCTCCTGAAAACGGCGCGCATCGCCAACGTGAAGATGAGGCTGGAACCAGCAAGCCCAACAGATTGAGGGCTAACTTCACCGATGCTCCCAAGCACGGCAAAAATGAATGCAATAGAGCCGAGCAGAAAGAGGACAGTGCTGAAAATGGTTCGCGCCTTCGGGCTGTTCCCCCAGCCGTACTGCATCGGCGCTTCCGTACTACCGGAAACACCAGGTTGCGTAACTACGTTACCGACCGCCCTGTCGTACGACAGGGCCAACTCTGGCGTCAGATTGCCTGCGGGCAGTGCCCGTCCCTCGTCTGTGTGCGCTAGCACAACCCAGCTCTGGATGGCCTCCCATCTACGCCTATTTTCGCCCCGCATGCGGTTGAGGATTGCCCCACACCCGCCGCACGCTACGACCAAGAGCGCAACTGCTGAAATCACATTCAGTGTCTCGCCTGAGGCGATGAGCTTCGGGGCGGAGTGGACACTTGCACACATCATTATGATGCAGGCCGCAAAGACCAATGCGCGCAAGAGAGAAATGTCCTGACGGACAAGGTGCTTTATTCGAGCTTCGCGTTCCGCGAGGAGTGTAGCGCGAGCGGAATAAGTGGACGCACTCGGTGCGATTTCAGTTGGCATTGCTTGCGACTCAATCATCGTCGGTGCCCCCTGTCATCCTTGCCTTCCCTTCAAGGCGGAGAACCGGGAACCCGGATCCATGGAAAACGACCCAGTAGGCACGGGCCAGTGGCTGACGCGTGGCATGTCCGGTTCATTCGGCTTGGGTGGATGGCATGCCGACTCGCACCGTTCCCCGGCGATATGTGCCACATCTCCCCTCGAAGCGCGGAACTTGATCAACGTCGGTGAGAGGATACCCAAGCGGTACGCCCAAGTTTTTCGCGTACTGATCCACTGATCAGGGCGTTTTGTAGTCCTTTTCGGTCTGGGTTTCGGCCTGAGTTTTCGGCTCGCCCATGATGGGGGCACCGTGTGCACGGGAGTGGCCGGGCAGGGGCGGGTGGCTCGGATCAGTTCCGGGCCGGGGCGACTAAGTCATCGTCGACGAGGTGCAGTTCCTGACGCCCGGCCAGGTCGAGCAGCCGGCCCGCGTGAGGGACGAGCTGCGGCTGGTTGAACTGGCCGACTGTGTCCACCACAGACGCCGCCGGACCTCCGCGTCGGCGCACGCCGCCGCGCTCTCCCCGGTCACTTCGTCGGTCGCTGCACCACCATGAACTCCGCGCCCTCCGGGTCGGTGACCGTTGCCAGGCGTCCGTGGGGCGAGTTCCGGGGCGCGCCGGTCACCTGGCCGCCCAGCTCCGTGACCCGGCGGGCCGCCGCGTCCGCGTCGGAGACGGCGAAGTACGTCCTCCAGTGCGGCCCGCGCTCCTGGGACAGCGTGTCGCCCGCCCCGTGGATGCTCGCCACCGGGTGCCCCTTGAGGCACAGCGTCAGGTCGTCGCCTCCGAGGTGGTGCGCGGTCTCCGTCTCGAAGCCGAAGACGTGTTCGTAGAATCTGCCGGCCGTGGTGGCCTCCGGGGTCACCAGTTCGTTCCACGCCAGAGTGCCCGGCTCGCCGACCACCGCCGTGCCCTTCATGGTGTGCCCCTGCCAGATCCCGAAGACCGCGCCCTGGGGGTCCGAGGCGAGTGCCATCCGCCCCGCGTGGTCGGCGTCCAGCGGGCCGACGCCGACCGTGCCGCCACAGGCGCGGATGCGCTCGGTGACGGCGTCCGCGTCGTCGCTCGCCAGATAGGGCGTCCACGCGATGGACAGCTGCCGTTCGGGGGGCAGCGTTCCCATCCCGGCCACCTCCCGGCCGGCCGACAGCGCCCGTACGTAGGGGCCGAGTTGCTGCGGACCCGGCCGGAACTCCCAGCCGAACAGCGCACTGTAGAAGTCCTGCGTGACGGGCAGGTCGTGCACCATGAGACTCACCCAGCAAGGGGTGCCGGGCGTCCGCCGGCTCGCTGCCTCGGTCGTCATCGTCGCTTGCTCCTCGGACCATCAGGGATGGGGACCGTACGAGTACGGGCTGTGCCGTGCAGATGTTTGCATCCGGCCGTGGGCGGCGCGGGTCGGCCGCGCCGCCGGTCGCGCGACTGTTGTGCGGCCGGGCCGGAGAGTGCCCGATCTGATGACGCAGTGCCGTTTCTGCGGATGTCACCGTCCTGTGTGAGGGACCCCTCGGCTACGTGGTGATGGACCTGCTCCGTATGTGGTGAGGAACCTGCTGCCTTACGAAGTGAGGGACCACCTGTTCCTTACGTGGTGAGGGACCTGTTGCTTACGTGGTGAGGGACTGGTCCATGCGCTTCATCGTGACTTGCCCACGGACGGCACGGACCGGTCGTGACTGCGCAAGGATGGGGCCATGAATGCCATCATCTCCGCTACCGAACTGGCGAGCGAGCTGGCGGGCGGGACGCCTCCGGTGCTCCTCGATGTCCGCTGGCAGCTGGGCGGCCCGTCCGGGCACGCCGAGTACGCGACCGGTCATCTGCCCGGTGCCGTCTACGTCGACCTCGACGCCGATCTGGCCGGGCCCGCGGGCTCCGGGGGCCGCCATCCGCTGCCGGACCCGGAGGACTTCGCGGCGGCCATGCGCGCGGCCGGCGTCTCAGGGGACCGCGCGGTGGTCGTGTACGACGGCGGACAGGGCTGGGCTGCGGCCCGCGCCTGGTGGCTGCTGCGCTGGGCGGGACACGAGGACGTACGCGCCCTGGACGGCGGGCTGCCGGCCTGGCGGGCGGCGGGCGGCGAGTTGACCGACGAGGAGCCCGCTCCGAAGCCCGGCGACTTCACGGCGGCGCTCGGGGCGGTGCCGGTGCTCACGGCCGACGAGGCGGCCGCGCTGGCCCGGCGCGGGGTGCTTCTGGACGCGCGGGCGGCGGAGCGTTACCGGGGCGAGGTCGAGCCCATCGACCCGGTCGCCGGTCACATCCCCGGCGCACGCTCCGCCCCGACAGGCGAGAACGTCGCCGCCGACGGCAGGTTCCGGCCGGCCGCCGAACTGGCCGAGCGCTTCAGCGCCCTGGGGGCTGCGCCGGGCGCCGAGGTCGGGGTCTACTGCGGCTCGGGCGTCTCCGCCGCGCACGAGGTGCTGGCGCTGGCCGTAGCGGGCGTTCCGGCGGCCCTCTACGTCGGCTCCTGGAGCGAGTGGTCGGGCGACGCGTCCCGTCCGGTGGCCACGGGGCCCGAGGCGGGCTGAGAGGCGAACCGGGGGACGGGGACGGTACGCGGGCGGGTGCGAGGCGATCGCACCCGCCGAGGCCGCCCGGCGGCGGACCGATGCGCGTGGGCGGGACCGTTGCGCGTGGGCGGGACAGCCCGGAGGGACGTTGCCGTACTGGCCGACCGCCCGCAGGACCGTCCCGTACTGGCCGACCGTCCGGAGGGACGTTGCCGTACCGGCCAACCGCCCGCAGGACCGTACCCCTACTGACCGACCGCCCGCAGGACCATGCCCGTACTGGCCGACCGCCCGCAGGACCGTTTCGGCACGCGGGCAGCCCAAGGCCGGAGTGCGCCTTGGGCCGACTGCTCCGCGGTCAGGCGTCCGGCTTTTTGCGCCGCGTACCGAAGACGATCTCGTCCCAGCTGGGCACCGCGGCGCGGCGGCCGGGGCGGACGCCGTCCGCTTCGGCCTGGCGGTCGGTCGTACCCGTGAGCCGGTCCCGGTGTCCCGCGACGGCGCGTGGCATCAGTACGTCGGCGTACGCGGAGCCGGCGCCCGCGCTCGCCGCCGGGGCGGCCTCCTCCTCGACCTCGGGCTCCGTGGCCGGCTCGTCGTCCGGCGGCGTCTTCGGCTCGGGGACGACCAGGTCGCCCCGGAAGCTCGGCACCGCCTCCAGCAGGCTGGTCAGCGAGTCGCGCGGGTCCCGCTCCTCGGTCTCCTCGACGGCGGCCGAGGCCGAAGCCGCGGGGACCTCCTCCTCGGGGGTGGCCGGCGACGCGGGCCGCTCCGCGGTCTGCGGGCGGTCCAGGGTCCGGTCCAGCGGCCGGTCCCGGGGCAGCCGGGCGATCCGCGGCACGAACGGGAAGCTCGGCTCCGGGCTGTCGTCGGTCTCGCCGATCAGCGCCCGTGCCTCGTCGTCCACGGCCTGTACGAGCCGCCGGGGCGGGTCGTACGTCCAGCTCGCGGAGTGCGGCTCGGTCGCGACGCGGTAGACGAGCAGGACCTCCCAGGTGCCGTCGTCGCGGCGCCAGGAGTCCCACTGCACGCTGTCCTTGTCGGCGCCGCGCAGCAGCAGCCGCTCGGCGACCGCCTCGCCCAGCTGCGGACCGGTGTTCTCGCCGGGCCGGCGTACGGGCGTCTTGCGGGCGCGCTCGGCCATGAACGCGCGCTCCGCGAGCACAGGGCCCTCGAAGCGCCGCACCCGGTCGACGGGGATGCCGGCGAGCTGTGCGACCTCCTCGGCGGAGGCGCCGGCCCTTATACGGGCCTGGATGTCGCGTGGCCGGAGGTGGCTCTCCACCTCGATCTCGATCTGGCCCAGGCGTGCGCGGTCATTGCGCACCGCGGCACGCAGCCGCTCGTCGATCGGCAGCGTGTACTCGGTGCTGTCCGCAGCCTTGAGCACCAGCCGTGTGCCGTCGTTCGAGACGGCCACGACACGCAGTTCGGGCATGGGGACCTCCCGGGTGGTGCCTGCCGACGTCACGTGCGTCGCTGCTTCCGCTAGTCGAGTGTGGCCTGCCCGGGTGCAGCCTGCCACAACATTGCCGAGTTGCCCGGCGTGTCAGGCTGTGGCCCTGAAACGCCGTTATGACACGGTAACCAGTTTGCAACCTCCGGTGACCGTACCGGTTGCCCTGTGTACCAGCACCCCGTGCCGAGTGGCGGCGCCCCGGGGCGAGAGCCGCCTTGCGGGCCCCTCCCGTGGGTCCGGGCAGCCGGACGGGAAACCGGGGCCAGGATTCGCAACAGTACTCCATTCGGACCACCGGAGTGGGGCGCCGCGCCGCCAAGTTTTCCCTGCCCAGCGGAGTTCGGTCGCCATGTCGACCTCTCTACTTATGCGATCGAATGGCCAGCTGCACAGAATCGTGTGACCTGGTTCACAAAACCGCCAGAAATGGAACTATCCAGTCCGCCTAAATGTCCCTTCTCTGTGCAAGACGGATCGAAGCGTCGATCAAGGGCCAAGGATGGACGACAGAACCGAAAGCAAGACAAAGAAGACCGGGAAGGAGAAAAGGATCGACCTGAGCCTCGCTCAGGTGTCGGGCAGCGCGCTCGCGGCGGCGGTCGCCGCATACCTGGCCGGACGGCTCGGCGTCTACGGGACGGTCATCGGCGCCGGCGTGGTCAGCGTGGTCGCCACCACCGGCGGGTCGATCTTCCACCACCTCTTCCGGCGCACCGGGGAACAGGTCAAGGAGGCGACGGTCAGCACGCGGCCCAGGCCGCGCCGCCGGCAGGAGCTCGGCAGCCGGATGACGGCCCCCGGCACGGGTGCGCGCGGGGCGACACGCGTCAGGTCCGCGTCCTCGGCGGGCGTGACGATGGTGCTCCCGACGTTCGACCGCGGCGGTACGGAGGACGAGATCACCTCCGTGGCGGCGGCCAAGGACGCCGACGCGACCCGGACTCTGCCCCGCTCGTCCGCGCTCGACTCGTCCGCGCTCGACGAGACCCAGGTCCTCACCGCCGCCTCGCCCGCGGCCGACGACACGCAGATCCTCATTCCGCCCGGCGCGGAGGACGCGACCCGGCCGGTGCCGCAGCAGGACACGCGCACGATGGCGCTGCGTACCGTGACGGAGCCGCCCGGCGGCGCCTCTGTGGCGGAGACCCCCGATGAGACCCCCGAGGGGGAGTTCAGGACGCTGTACGGCACCCGGCTGCGCGGCCGGCGCCGCACCTTGCTCGCCGCGCTCGCGGTCTTCCTGCTCGCGATGGCCGGGGTCACCGCCTTCGAGCTGGCCACCGGGCACGACGCCGCGGGAAGCAACGGCACGTCGGTCAGCAACTTCTTCCGCTCCGGCGGCGACAGCGCCCCGACGACGCCGACGCCGCAGCCCAGCACGTCCACCGAGGACACGGACCGCGGTGGTGCCACCGAGGGGCCGACCCCGCAGCCGGACGCCACGGACGGCAGTGCGGACAGCGGCTCCGACGCGCACTCGGGGGCGGACAGCGGCAGCGACACGGGGAGCGGCTCGGACGACGAGTCCACCGCGCCCAGCCCGTCGCCGAGCGACGGTGACGAGTCCGCGGATCCGACGCCCACGCCGACCGACGGCGGGGACGACGGCGCGAGCAGCAGCCCCGACGCCGGGAGCGGCACGGACGACGCTCAGGACGCCGGACAGACCCCGGCCCCCGGCTCCTCCTGAGCCCGGGCCCGGGGCGCGCCCCGCGTCAGTCCCCGAGCACCCGCCGCAGGTACGCGTTGCCGAACACCCGCTGCGGGTCCAGCCGGTCCCGCAGCGCGGTGAACTCGCCGAAGCGCGGGTAAGCGGCGGCGAGGTACTCCGCGTCCCGGGTGTGCAGCTTGCCCCAATGAGGCCGGCCGCCGTGCGCGGTCATGATGCGCTCGGCGGCCGTGAAGTACGCCTCGTGGGGCGTGCCCCGGTACATGTGCATCGCTATGTAGGCGGTGTCCCGCCCGGAGGCGGTGGACAGCGGGATGTCGTCCCCGGGTGCGGTGCGCACCTCCACGGGGAAGCTGATCCGGAAGGCGGAGCGCTCGACCAGTGCGCGCAGCTCCTGTAGTGCCGCGACCGCCGCCTCTCGGGGGACGGCGTACTCCATCTCCACGAAGCGCACCCGGCGCGGGCTGGTGAACACCTTGTACGGGATGTCGGTGTACCTGCGGGCGGACAGCGCGCGGCTGGAGAGCTTGGCGATGCCGGGGATGGTGGCGGGCAGTGCCTTGCCGACCGCGCAGGCCACCTGGAAGACGCCGTTGGAGAGCAGCTCGTCCTCGACCCAGCCGCTGACGGCGCCGTTCGGTGCTGCGGGTCCCTGGCTCCGGTTGTTGCGCTTGGTGTTGCAGTTCCCGGTGTGCGGGAACCAGTAGAACTCGAAGTGCTCGTTCTCCGCGACGAGCGCATCGAAGTCCTCGGTCACCCGGTCGAATGGCATCGGCTCCTCACGGGCGGCGAGCAGGAACTCCGGTTCGACGGCGAAGGTCAGCTCCGTGAGGACGCCGAGCGCGCCCAGGCCGAGCCGGGCCGCCGCGAAGACGTCCGCGTTCTCCTGTGCGGAGCAGCGCAGTACGGAGCCGTCGGCGGTGACCAGCTCCAGGGCCACGATCTGCGCGGAGAGCGAGGCGGAGTCCCGGCCGGTGCCGTGCGTACCGGTGCTGGTGGCGCCCGAGACGGTCTGCTCCATGATGTCGCCCATGTTGGCCAGCGACAGGCCCTGCGCGGACAGCGCCGCGTTCATGTCCTTCAGGGGCGTGCCCGCGGCCACGGTGACGGTGCCGGCGGCGCGGTCCACCTTCCGTATGCCGGTCAGCCGTTCGGGCCGTATGAGGAGTCCTTCAGCGGCCGCCACGGACGTGAACGAGTGGCCGGTGCCGGCCGCCTTCACGGTCAGCCCCTCAGAGGCCGCCTGCTGTACGGCCGCCGCCAGCTCCTCCGTGGAGGCCGGTGCCACGCTCCGTACGGGGCGGGCCTCGACGTTCCCCGCCCAGTTACGCCACACGCTCTCCCGAGCCGCTCCGGTCACTGTCATCTGCGCCCAGCCCTCCCGTCACCCGGGGCGAGGGTGTCCCCGCCCGCGTCGCCGCCGGCCGCAGCCGGCGGTATCCGAGGAACGCGACCGCGGCCGCGAGCGCTCCGGCCGCGACCGGCACGACGTACCCCGTACGGGCCCCGGCCGCGTCCACCACCCAGCCGGCGGCCGACGAGCCGAGCGCCACCCCGACCGCGAGCCCGGTGCTCGTCCAGGTCATTCCCTCGGTCAGTTGCGCGCGCGGTACGTGCTGTTCGACCAGGGCCATGGTGGTCACCATCGTCGGTGCGATGGTCAGCCCCGCGACGAAGAGCGCCACGGCCAGAAACGGCAGGTTCCCGACCAGTTGGAGCGGGATCATACTCACGGCCATGGCGAGCACGCCCAGTACCCAGCGCCGCGCTGCCGGGCCCACGGGGCGCAGCATCCCGAAGACCGCGCCCGCCGTGCAGGACCCCAGCGCGTAGACCGCCAGGACGAGACTGGCCGCGCTCTTGTGGCCCTCGGCCTCCGCGAAGGCCACCGTGACCACGTCGATCGCCCCGAAGATCGCGCCGGTGGCCGTGAAGGTGACGACGAGGACCTGCAGGCCCCGGGAGCGCAGCGCGGAGCCCTTCGTGTGGTGCGCACGCGGGTGCGGTACGGGTTCGGTCGCGCGCTGCGCGGTCAGCCAGAAGACGCCCGCCGCCAGGAAGACGGCGGCCAGCAGCGGCCCGGCCTCGGGGAACCACGAGGTGGAGAGCCCGATGGCGAGGATCGGGCCGACGATGAAGCAGAACTCGTCGACGATCGACTCCCAGGAGTACGCGGCGTGCAGCATCTCGGGGGAGCCGTGGTGCACCTCCGCCCACCGGGAGCGCACCATCGCGCCGACGCTGGGCACACAGCCCGCGCAGGCCGCGAACACGAAGAGCGTCCAGTCGGGCCAGCGCTGCTGGGCCGCCGTCAGCAGGGCGGCGACCGCGGCCAGTGCGACGAGGGTGGCCGGGCGCAGCACCCGGCGCTGGCCGTGCCGGTCCACCAGGCGGGAGATCTGCGGTCCGAGTACGGCGGCGGAGAGCGCGACGGTCGCGGAGAGCGCGCCCGCCAGGCCGTACCGGCCGGTGAGCTGCGAGACCATCGTGACGATGCCGATGCCGGTCATGGAGAGCGGCATGCGCCCCAGGAACCCGGCGGCGGTGAAGGACTTCGTGCCGGGCCGGGCGAACAGGGCGCGGTAGGGACTGGGCAAGGGGGCGCTCCGCCAAGTGAGGATCCGCGGGTACCGCGGTGAGCCGGGTCAGGACTGGCAGTAAGGAACGTACTGCAGCCATACAGCTTACGGGTGGCACTCCGGTGGTGCCTCCGGTTTTCCGGCTGTCAGTGGCGGGTGGGAGGATCGGGACATGCCCGAACAGTCAGTGCCTGCTCCCTATGACGCCCTGCTCCTGCTCTCCTTCGGGGGTCCCGAAGGCCCGGACGACGTGGTCCCGTTCCTGGAGAACGTGACGCGTGGCCGCGGCATCCCCCGTGAGCGCCTCAAGGAGGTGGGGCAGCACTACTTCCTGTTCGGCGGCGTGAGTCCGATCAACGCGCAGAACCGCGAGCTGCTGGACGCGCTGCGCAAGGACTTCGCCGAGCACGGCCTGGACCTGCCGGTGTACTGGGGCAACCGCAACTGGGCGCCGTATCTGACCGACACCCTGCGCCAGATGGTCCGCGACGGCCACCGCCGCATCGCGGTGCTGGCCACGAGCGCGTACGCCTCGTACTCGGGCTGCCGGCAGTACCGGGAGAACCTGGCGGACGCGCTGGCCACTCTGGAGGCCGAGGGCCTGGAGCTGCCGCAGGTCGACAAGTTGCGGCACTACTTCAACCACCCCGGCTTCGTCCGCCCCATGGTCGACGGCGTGCTGGCCTCGCTCGCCGAGCTGCCCGACGAGGTGCGTGCGGGCGCCCACATCGCGTTCACCACGCACTCCATCCCGACCGCCGCCGCCGACACCTCGGGGCGCCCGGAGGAGCACACCGAGGACGGTGAGGGCGGCGCGTACGTCGCGCAGCACCTCGACGTGGCCCGGGTGATCGCCGATGCGGTGCGCGAGGAGACCGGCACGGCCCACCCCTGGCAGCTCGTCTACCAGTCCCGCAGCGGCGCCCCGCACATCCCCTGGCTGGAGCCCGACATCTGCGACCACCTGGAGACGCTGCACACGCAGGGCGTCCCGGCCGTCGTGATGGCCCCCATCGGCTTCGTCTCGGACCACATGGAGGTCAAGTACGACCTCGACACGGAGGCCACGGCCAAGGCCGCCGAGCTGGGCCTGCCCGTGGCCCGCTCCGCCACCGTCGGCGCCGACCCGCGGTTCGCCGCGGCCGTCCGCGACCTGCTGCTGGAGCGCGCGGCGGCCGAGCGCGGCCGCTCCCCGGAGCGCTGCGCCCTGGGCGCCCTCGGGGCGAGCCACGACCTCTGCCCGGTGGGCTGCTGCCCGGCCCGCTCGCCCCGGCCCGCCGCCGCGGGTGCCGACTGGAGCGGCACGCCGGCGGGGGCCTGATGCCCGTCCCGGGCCGCCCGACGGCGTGCGGCCCGGCTGCCCGGCCCGCGGGCGCCCGCCCCGCGGCGGCCCACGGACCTGCCGTACGCAGCACCCGCGGGGCCTTCCGTACGAACAAGGAGCACCGTGTCCGATCCCCAGAAGGACGCCCCGCTGCACAGCGGAGAGCTGAAGGACGAACTTCTCGCGCTGGCCCTGGAAGCCGCCCGCCGGGCCGGTGAGCTGCTGCGCGACGGCCGCCCCGCCGATCTCGGCGTGGCCGCCACGAAGTCCAGCCCCATCGACGTCGTCACCGACATGGACATCGCCTCCGAGAAGCTGATCACCGGCTTCCTCTCCCAGCGCCGCCCCGAGGACGGCTTCCTCGGCGAGGAGGGCGCCAGCGCCGAGGGCTCCAGCGGGGTGCGCTGGGTGATCGACCCGATCGACGGCACCGTCAACTACCTCTACGGGCAGCCCGCTTGGGCCGTGTCCATCGCCGCCCAGAAGGACGGCGAGACGGTCGTCGGGGTGGTCGCGGCACCGATGCGCGGCGAGACCAGCCACGCCGTCCTCGGCGGCGGCGCCTTCCTGAACAATGCGCCGATCCGGGTGCGCCCCGCGCCGCCGCTCTCCCAGGCCCTGGTCGGCACCGGCTTCGGGTACGTCGCCGAGCGGCGCGCCGCGCAGGCCGCGGTGCTGGCCTCGCTGCTCCCGCAGGTGCGCGACATCCGGCGGGGCGGTTCGGCCGCGATCGACCTGTGCGACGTGGCCTGCGGCCGGCTGGACGCCTACTACGAGCGCGGGCTGAACCCCTGGGACTTCGCGGCGGGCGAGCTGATCGCCCGCGAGGCCGGCGCGCGCACCGCCGGCCGTCCCGGCGAGCCGGCGTCCCACGAGCTGACCGTCGCCGGCTCCCCGGCCGTCTTCGAGGCGCTGCAGCCCTTGCTGGAGGATCTGGGCGCCTGGCACGACTGATCCGGCCCCCGGGGTCCCGGGAGTCGCGCCCGCCGCCGTACGGCCCGTACAGGCGTCCAGGTGCGACCGGGGTTCAGGCGCGACGCGTCCGGATACGGCACGTCCGTATACGAGGCGTCCGGATACGACAAAGCGCCCCGGCACCGTCCCCTCGGTGCCGGGGCGCTCTTCGTCGCGCGCGTGGGATCAGGCGCTGGGCGCGCCGACCTCCACACCGTGCTCAGAGGCCAGTCGCTGCAGGTCCTCCAGCTCGGCCTGCTCGACATCGGCGAGGAAGTCGTCGCCCGTCTCGCGGGCCCGGTCCAGGTCGGCTTCGGTGTTCTTTATGCGCTGCAGAATGCCTGCGGTGAACGCGTCCATGGTGCGCCCCCTCGTCGTGGGTCGGTGGCACGGGGGTGTGCCGACGGGTGTGGGCCCCTCGTCCACGGGGGTGTGGCAGAGGGAGATCACGGCGTGGTCCCTGCGGGCTGCCGGCCGGTCACGGTACGGCGTCGTGCAGGGCGTGATCGCGAGTGTGCAATCGTCCTCCCCATGCGGAACCTCGCGGAAACCTCAGGCGGATGGTGAATCCTGCCGATCGGGTGCCCGCGTCCCCGCCATCGGGGGCCGCACCTGCTCTTACAGCCGGTTTACGGCTCTTCGGGGCAGGATGGATGTGCTCGAAATTTGTGTGTGCCCTGTTCGGCGGGGCCGTGAGGAAGGACTAGCGACGTGCGTGTACTCGTCGTCGAGGACGAGCAGCTGCTCGCCGATGCGGTGGCCACCGGGCTGCGCCGGGAGGCCATGGCGGTCGACGTGGTGTACGACGGCGCGGCCGCGCTGGAGCGCATCGCGGTCAACGACTACGACGTCGTCGTGCTGGACCGCGACCTCCCGCTGGTCCACGGCGACGATGTCTGCCGAAGGATCGTCGAACTGGGGATGCCGACCCGCGTGCTGATGCTGACCGCCTCCGGCGACGTCAGCGACCGCGTCGAGGGCCTGGAGATCGGCGCCGACGATTATCTGCCCAAGCCGTTCGCGTTCACGGAGCTGACCGCGCGCGTACGGGCGCTGGGGCGGCGTACGACGGTCGCGCTGCCGCCCGTACTGGAACGGGCGGGCATCAAGCTCGACCCGAACCGCCGCGAGGTCTTCCGCGACGGCAAGGAGGTCCAGCTCGCGCCCAAGGAGTTCGCGGTGCTGGAGGTCCTGATGCGCAGCGAGGGCACGGTCGTCTCGGCCGAGCAGCTGCTGGAGAAGGCGTGGGACGAGAACACCGACCCGTTCACGAACGTCGTCCGGGTGACCGTCATGACGCTGCGCCGCAAGCTCGGTGAGCCCGCGGTGATCGTGACCGTACCGGGCTCCGGCTACCGGATCTGACGGGCATGGCCACGACACCCGCGGCCCCTCAGACGCCGCCCGCACCGCCCAAGCCCACCTGGGACCCGAAACCGCCGGTCCGCCCGTTCCCCTGGCTGCGCCCGACCATCCGTATAAGGCTCACGCTGCTGTACGGCGGCATGTTCCTGATGGCCGGCATCGTGCTGCTCGCGATCATCTACATGCTGGCCGCTAACGCGCTGCAGGACGGCAACCAACTGCCGTTCAAGATCATCGGCTCGGACTTCCGGATCGTCACCGACCGCTGCCCCGGCGCGGCCACCAACAACGTCGACCAGCTGAACTCCGCCATCAACACCTGCATCTCGCAGCAGCGCGCGGTGGCCCTGAACAACCTCCTGAACCGCTCCCTGATGGCGCTGGTCGGACTGACCATCGTCGCGTTCGCCTTCGGGTACGCGATGGCGGGCCGCGTCCTGTCGCCGCTCGGCCGCATCACGCGGACCGCGCAGCGGGTGGCCGGCTCCGACCTGCACCGGCGGATCGAGCTGGGCGGCCCGGACGACGAGCTGAAGGAGCTCGCCGACACGTTCGACGAGATGCTCGACCGGCTGGACCGCGCGTTCGAGTCGCAGCAGCGCTTCGTGGCGAACGCCTCGCACGAGCTGCGGACGCCGCTGGCGATCAACCGCACGCTCCTCGAAGTGCAGCTCGCCGACCCGGAGGCGTCGCCGGAGCTGGCCCAGTTGGGCAAGACCCTGCTGGCCACCAACGAGCGCAGCGAACAGCTCGTCGAGGGCCTGCTGCTGCTCGCCCGCAGCGAGAACAAGATCGTGGACCGGAAGCCGGTCGACCTCTCCGAGGTCGCCTCGCAGGCCATCGAGCAGGTCCGCGGCGAGGCCCAGACCAAGGGCGTGGAGCTGCGCGGCGTACGCAAACAGGTCTTCGTCCAGGGCAGCGGCGTCCTCCTGGAGCGCATCGCGCTGAACCTCGTACAGAACGCCGTGCGGTACAACACCCCTGCAGACGGCTGGGTGGAGGTGACCACGGAGGCGCAGCCCGGATGGGCGGTGCTGGTGGTCTCCAATACGGGCCCGGTGGTCCCCGCCTATGAGGTGGAGAACATCTTCGAGCCCTTCCGGAGACTGCGTACGGAGCGCACGGGCAGCGACAAGGGCGTGGGACTCGGCCTGTCCATCGTGCGGTCCGTCGTCCGGGCGCACGACGGCACCATCACCGCGGTACCGCGTGAGGGCGGGGGCCTGGACATGCGGGTGGTGCTCCCGGTGTGAGTGTTCCGGCCAGAGCACCCGCGGGTCCGGCTTGACGCGGCGGCGGGTGTCCGGTCATCCTTCGCCCCGAGTTCGCTTTGCGCGGAATTCGACCGGTCCGTTCGTTGGCCCGGACGTGTGTGATCGCTCACAGGCGCGAATTCCGGGCCATCTACTCTCCGTGATCGCCAAGCCCCTCGGAAGGCCGGGAAAATCCGGGTTTCCCGGGGGTCTGATCACGGGAAGTACACGGGATGGCAAGCGCGAGGTGCGACTTTAGGACCGTGTACGGTCCTATCGCCATCCAAACCGATCACCTCTTCAGGGGTGCGGTTGGGTGTCGATTGAGTAACAGACCTTGATGTGAGGCAAAATCTCCGCCTCAGGTCGGGCACAAGTCCGGCCTCTCACGCGTTACGAGCGCTGAGACACCGCAGACACCCAGAGGGGGAGAGCGACCATGGCTACGGATTACGACACACCACGCAAGACCGATGACGACCTCAACGAGGACAGCATCGAAGAACTGAAGTCGCGGCGGAACGACAAGTCCGCCTCGGCCGTCGACGTCGACGAGTTCGAGCAGGCCGAGGGCTTGGAACTGCCCGGCGCCGACCTGTCCAACGAAGAGCTCGCCGTGCGGGTCCTGCCCAAGCAGCAGGACGAGTTCACGTGCATGAGCTGCTTCCTGGTGCACCACCGCAGCCAGCTGGCCGCGGAGGACAAGAACGGCCAGCCCATCTGCCGCGACTGCGCGGCCTGAGGGCAGGCCGAGGCCGTGGCGCGCGCACCGCGCCGGGCCGGGGAGCCGACGGCTTCCCGGACGGGCGCCGCACGCATCCGCGGCCACCGGGACGACAGCGTGAGGTGAAGCTCAGTGAGACCGTTCCGCAGAGGCGAGCAGGGTGAGACCGGTCCGGCGGCCGGCGCACGAACACGCGAGGAAACCGCGCCCGTGCCCGCCGACCAGGCCGCCCTCCCCGCGGAACGGCACATCGAAGCGCTGAGGGAGCGTGGCCGTGCGGCCACGCTCGCGGCCAGATGGGGCGACCGCGCACGCAGAGGTGGTGCCGGCGCGCGGTCGGGACTCTCCTGGACCGCCGACCGGATCATCGAGAACGCCCCGCGGATCCCGGTCCGCGACCTGGCCACGCTGCGCCGCCAGTTCCCCGGACTGACCCCCGAGCAACTGGCCGACAAGCTCGTCGCAGGAGCGACGAAGGGCACCGCCACCGTCGGTGCGGGAGTGGGCGCGGCGGCCATGATGCCGGTGCCGCCCGCGATGCCGGCCGAGCTGGCCGCCGAGGTCGTCGGCGTCGCCACGGTCGAGATCAAGCTCATCGCCGAGCTGCACGAGGTGTACGGCGTGCGCCCGCAGGGCGGCCTCCGGGCCCGCGGTCTCGCCTACGTCCAGTCCTGGACGGAGGAGCGCGGCGTGGACATCGCGAAGCCCGCCACGGTGAATCTCGCGCTCGGCGGCCAGATGAAACGCGAACTGCGTCAGCAGATCATGAAGCGCATGATGCGCAACCTGCCGAGCATGACGCCGTTCATGATCGGCGCCGCGGTCGGTGCGTTCATGAACCGCCGGGACACCGCCAGGCTGGCAGCCAAGATCCGGCAGGATCTGCGCCGCCGTCAGGTCCCCTGGGACGCGCTCCCGGACCCGGCTCCGGCTCCCGCACACAAATGGCTTACGGGACGTGCAAGACCCGGCCTCCTCGGCCGCCACAAGCGCGACCAGGGCTCCTGACCGCTCCGGTCCGCCCCCGGCTTCTCCACGCCCCCCAAGCGCCTCAGGCGCGGATCGCCGCCAGCGCCGCCGACAGCTCCTCCGGATGCCGCGTCGACAGGTACACATACGGCGTCGGGTCCGCCGGATCGGCCACCTCGACCCGCACCGCCGTCGGAATGTAACTGCGCATCAGCATGAACGCGCGAGTATCGGCCTTGTACGTCCGCCAGGCCCGGGCCTCCGCCGCGTCCAGCACCTGCACCTCGCCCAGCGCCGCCGCCGGGATCTTCGCGTCCCCCGCGATCAGCGACCCTGCGACGACCCGGATGCGCGCCGAGCCGTACGAACTCACCAGGACCGCGGCCAGCGCCGCGCCGCCCACCAGCCCGCCCAGCATCGGCAGCGTCCCGAGCGGCAGCAGCATCAGGGCGCAGGCGACGCCGACGGCGACGGCGATCACCCACCAGGAGCGGGGAGCGGTGAGACGTTCTTCGTACGACTGCATGGGTCCAGCTTGGCACGTGCGCGCGCGTGCTCCGCGCGCGCGGGTAGGGTCTCCACCTGTGAGTGCAGCCGAGCCACAGAAGAAACAGACGACGCAGCTGACACCGCCCGCGGACGCCACCGCGCCGGTACGGCATCCCGAAGCGCCCGCGCCCGGCGAACTGCTCGGCGCGCACTACGACCGATGTTTCGGATGCGGCGGCGATCAGCCGCACGGCCTGCACCTGGAGGCGCGGGCAGGCGAGGGCGTGCGCGTCAGCGCGGAGTTCACCGTCAAGGAGGCCCACCAGGGCGCCCCGGGCCTCGCGCACGGCGGCGTGCTGACCACGGCCCTGGACGAGACACTCGGGTCGCTCAACTGGCTGCTGCACGCCATCGCCGTGACCGGGCGGCTGGAGACCGACTTCCTGCGCCCCGTGCCGGTCGGCACGGTCCTGCACCTCGACGCCGAGGTCACCGCGGTGCACGGCCGGAAGATCTACTCCCGCGCCGAGGGCCGGATCGGCGGCCCGGACGGCCCGGTGGCGGTCCGCGCCCAGGCGGTCTTCATCGAGGTGAAGGTCGAGCACTTCATCGACAACGGCCGGCCCGAGGAGATCCAGGCCGCGATGGCCGATCCCGACCAGCTGCGCCGCGCCCGCGCTTTCGAGGTGAACCCGTGACCCATCAGGCAGCCGTGACCCATCAGGCACAGCAGGTACGGACCCCGGTGGACGTACAGATCCGGCGGGTGGATCCGGAGGTTCCGCTGCCCGCATACGGGCACCCGGGCGACGCCGGGGCCGACCTCGTCACCACCGAGGCGGCCGAACTGGCCCCGGGGGAGCGCACGGTGCTGCCCACGGGGGTGGCCATCGCGCTGCCCGAGGGGTACGCCGCGTTCGTGCACCCCCGATCGGGCCTCGCGGCCCGCTGCGGTGTGGCGCTCGTGAATGCCCCGGGGACGGTGGATGCCGGGTACCGTGGGGAGATCAAGGTGATCGTGGTCAATCTGGATCCGCGCGAGTCCGTGCGCTTCGAGAGGTTCGACCGGATCGCCCAACTGGTCGTCCAGCAGGTCGAGAAGGTGCGCTTCCACGAGGTGGCGGAGCTTCCCGGCTCGGCGCGGGCCGAGGGGGGATTCGGGTCCACCGGCGGTCACGCGGCGGTGGACGGCGCGGGCGGGAATGGATACGCATCGGTCGGTGCCGACCGGGAAGGACAGTGACGTGTTCGGACGTCGCAAGAAGAACGAGGCTCCTGACGACGCGGTCGAGGCGGTCGATCCTGCCGAGGAGGCGACGTCGTCGGACCGGTCCGCGGACGACGAGGCTTACGGCGTGAGCCTCCCGCCGGCCCCGCGCCCCGACGGCCCCTGGGACGTCTCCGAGGTCGGCAATCCCGGCGAGGGCCGGGTGGACCTGGGCGGCCTCTTCGTGCCGGGCGTCGAGGGCATGGAGCTGCGCGTGGAGGTCGCCGGTGACGCGATCGTCGCCGCGACCATCGTGCTGCAGGACAGCGCCGTGCAGCTGCAGGCGTTCGCCGCCCCCAAGAACGAGGGCATCTGGGGCGAGGTCCGCGAGGAGATCGCCTCCGGCATCACCCAGCAGGGCGGCGTGATCGACACGGTCGACGGCCCGCTGGGCTGGGAGCTCCGCGCCCAGGTGCCGGTGCAGCTGCCGGACGGGACGAACGGCGTACAGGTCGTACGGTTCGTCGGCGTGGACGGCCCGCGGTGGTTCCTGCGCGGCGTGATCTCCGGCCAGGGCGCGGTGCAGCCGCAGGCCGCCGGGCTGCTGGAGCAGATCTTCCGGGACACGGTCGTGGTGCGCGGCGAGGGCCCGATGGCGCCCCGCGACCCGATCGTCCTCAAGCTCCCCGACGACGCGCAGATGGTGCCCGAGGGCGTCCAGCAGGACGACGCCTCGCAGTCCCGCTTCGGCGGCGGCGTGGAGCGTCTGGAGCGCGGCCCGGAGATCACCGAGATCCGCTGACCGCGCTTGCACGCACCCTTGCGGCCCGCGCCGCCCCGTACGGTCGGGGCGGCGCGGGCCGCATAACGCCGTACCGTTTCGCCCCTTCATTTCCCCATGGGGGGTGCACGAGGTCCCCTTCTCAACACAGTACTGGGCGGTACTGACAACGCAGTCGCCGTCGGCCTGTCCCGGCACGGACAACGCGGTCGCCGTCGGCCCGTCCCTGCACCGACAACCCGGTCGCCGTCGGCCCGTCCCGGCCCGGACAGCGCCCCCACCCGACCGGCCCCTCGCCTCCCTGACGAGGTCCTCACCCGTTCAGCCCATCAGAGTCGCGTCAAGACCTGGCCTCCCGGTCGCCGTAGCGGGTCTGTGGGGCGGTGGTGGTGGGTAGTGTCGGCAGCGGAAACGGCCCCGTGGTGGGCGGCTCGCAGGTAAGACAATGAGGCCATGGGACGCGGCAAGCTTCGCATTTATCTCGGCGCGGCGCCGGGTGTCGGCAAGACGTACTCGATGCTCTCCGAGGCGCACCGGCGCCTGGAGCGCGGCACGGACGTCGTCGTCGCGTTCGTGGAGCACCACGACCGGCCGCGTACGGAAGTGCTGCTGCACGGCCTGGAGGAGCTGGGGCGGCGGAGGCTGAGCCACCGGGGCACGGCGTTCACCGAGATGGACGTGGACGCGGTACTGGCCCGGCGGCCCGCCGTCGCGCTGGTCGACGAGCTGGCCCACACCAACGTCCCCGGCTCCCGGAACGAAAAGCGCTGGCAGGACGTCGAGGAACTGCTCGAAGCGGGCATCGACGTGATCTCCACCGTCAACATCCAGCACCTGGAATCACTCGGTGACGTGGTGGAGTCGATAACGGGCGTCCGGCAGCGCGAGACCGTCCCCGACGAGGTGGTCCGGCGCGCCGACCAGATCGAGCTGGTCGACATGTCGCCACAGGCGCTGCGGCGCCGCATGGCGCACGGCAACATCTACGCCTCCGAGAAGGTCGACGCCGCGCTGTCGAACTACTTCCGCCCCGGCAACCTCACCGCGCTGCGCGAGCTCGCGCTGCTGTGGGTGGCCGACCGGGTCGACGAGTACCTCCAGCAGTACCGCGCCGAGCACTCCATCCGCTCCACCTGGCAGGCCCGAGAGCGCATCGTGGTCGGTCTCACCGGCGGCCCCGAGGGCAAGACGCTGCTGCGCCGCGCCGCGCGGATGGCCGCCAAGGGCTCCGGTAGCGAGGTACTGGCCGTCTACATCGCGCGCAGCGACGGGCTCACCGGCGCCTCGCCCAAGGAGCTGGCCGTCCAGCGGACCCTGGTCGAGGACCTGGGCGGCAGCTTCCACCACGTCATCGGCGACGACGTGCCCAGCGCCCTGCTGGAGTTCGCGCGCGGCGTCAACGCGACCCAGATCGTGCTGGGCTCCAGCCGCCGCAAGGCGTGGCAGTACGTCTTCGGGCCCGGCGTGGGGGCGACCGTCGCCCGCGACTCGGGGCCCGACCTGGACGTCCACATCGTCACCCACGACGAGGTCGCCAAGGGGCGCGGCCTGCCGGTCGCGCGCGGTGCCCGGCTCAGCCGCTCCCGCGTGCTGGCCGGCTGGCTCACCGGCGTGCTCGGCCCGGTGCTGCTCACGCTGTTCCTGTACAACCTGGAGAACGGCCCGGGGCTCGCCAACGATGTGCTGCTCTTCCTGTTCCTGACCGTGGCGGCCGCGCTGCTCGGCGGGCTGCTGGCCGCGCTCGCCTCCGCCGCCGTCGGCTCGGTCCTGCTGAACTTCTACTTCACGCCGCCCACCCACAGCATCACCATCGCCGACCCCCAGAACATCGTCGCCATCGCGATCTTCTTCGCGGTCGGGGTGGCCGTCGCCTCCGTGGTGGACCTGGCGGCCCGCCGTACGCACCAGGCCGCCCGGCTGCGCGCCGAGGCGGAGATCCTGTCGTTCCTGGCCGGCAGCGTGCTGCGCGGTGAGACCACGCTGAACGCGCTGCTGGAACGGGTGCGCGAGACCTTCGCCATGGACGCGGTCTCCCTCCTCGAACGGGAGAGCGACGTCGAGCCGTGGACCTGCGCGGGCAGCGTCGGCGAGGCCGCGGCCCCGCGCCGCCCCGAGGACGCGGACGTGGACATGCCCGTCAGTGATCACATGGCCCTCGCGCTCAGCGGCCGCAAGCTGCCCGCCGAGGACCGCCGCGTGCTCGGCGCCTTCGCCGCCCAGGCCGCCGTCGTACTGGACCGCCAGCGGCTGGTCGGCGAGGCGGCGCGGGCCCGCGAGCTGGCCGAGGGCAACCGCATCCGTACCGCTCTGCTCGCCGCCGTCAGCCATGACCTGCGTACTCCTCTCGCCGGCATCAAGGCCGCCGTCACCTCGCTCCGCTCCGACGACGTGGCCTGGTCCGAGGAGGACGAGGCCGAGCTGCTGGCCGGCATCGAGGACGGCGCCGACCGGCTGGACCACCTGGTGGGCAACCTCCTGGACATGTCCCGGCTGCAGACCGGCACGGTCACCCCGCTGATCCGCGACACCGACCTGGACGAGGTCGTCCCGATGGCGCTCGGCGGCGTCCCCGAGGGCAGCGTCTGCCTGGACATACCTGAAGCGCTGCCCTTCGTGGCCGTCGATCCCGGGCTGCTGGAGCGCTGCGTCGCCAACCTCGTCGAGAACGCCGTGAAGTACAGCCCGAACGGCGCGCCCGTCACGGTCGCCGCCAGCGCGCTGGGCGAGCGCGTGGAGGTACGCGTCGTGGACCGCGGCCCCGGCGTCCCGGACTCCGCCAAGGACCGCATCTTCGAGCCGTTCCAGCGCTACGGCGACGCCCCGCGCGGCGCCGGCGTCGGCCTCGGCCTCGCGGTCTCCCGCGGCTTCGCCGAGGCCATGGGCGGCACCCTCGCCGCCGAGGACACCCCGGGAGGTGGTCTGACCATGGTTCTGACCCTGCGCGCCGCGGCCGGCCACCCGCCGGTCAGCCCCGGCCTCCCCGCCCGGGCGACGACATGACCGCGCCCGCTCCCCGTACACCGACTGCGGCGGCCGACCGGCCGTCCGCGGGAAAGGCAGGCCCGATGAACCGGGTGCTCGTGGTCGACGACGAGCCGCAGATCGTCCGCGCCCTCGTGATCAACCTCAAGGCACGCAAGTACGAGGTGGACGCCGCACCCGACGGCGCCACCGCGCTCCGGCTCGCCGCCGCCCGCCACCCCGACGTGGTCGTCCTGGACCTCGGCCTGCCCGACATGGACGGCGTGGACGTGATCAGGGGGCTGCGCGGCTGGACCCGGGTGCCGATCCTGGTGCTCTCCGCCCGGCAGACCTCCGACGAGAAGGTCGAGGCGCTGGACGCGGGCGCCGACGACTACGTCACCAAGCCGTTCGGCATGGACGAGCTGCTGGCCCGGCTGCGCGCCGCCGTGCGCCGCGCCGAGCCCACCGGGCCCGCCGACGCCGCCATCCTGGTCGAGACCGAGGGCTTCACCGTCGACCTGGCCGCCAAGAAGGTCAACCGCGGCGGCCGCGACGTCCGGCTCACCCCCACCGAGTGGCACCTCCTGGAGGTGCTGGTCCGCAACACGGGCCGCCTGGTCAGCCAGAAACAGCTGCTCCAGGAGGTCTGGGGCCCCTCGTACGGCACGGAATCCAACTATCTGCGGGTCTACATGGCCCAGCTGCGCCGCAAGCTGGAGGCCGATCCGTCGCACCCCCGGCACTTCGTCACCGAGCCGGGCATGGGCTACCGCTTCGAACAGTGATGCGTACGTGATGATGCGTACGCGGTGTCGGCCGTCCGCAGCGGTCCGTGTTCGCGGGTCCCGGCCCGTGATCCCGGGGCGAGACGGCCGGTACGCTGGCTGTATGAGTGCTGGGACCCGTTCCGAGAAGCCGGCCGGACGTTTCCGCCGGCTGCTCGACAGGCTGTCCTCCTCCGAGGAGGAGCTGCAGTCCGCCGAGCTGCAGCAGGATGCGCAGAACGCGGGCTGTACGCGGATCTGCGACTGCGACGACCGCCAGATCGTGAAGGTCACGGGTACGCTGCGGCACGTCACGCTGCGTCCCCGGGCCGGGGTGCCGGCGCTGGAGGCCGAGCTGTTCGACGGCTCGGCGGCGCTGGACGTGGTCTGGCTCGGCCGACGCGCCATCACCGGTATCGAGCCGGGCCGTAAGCTCATCGCTTCCGGCCGGATCTCCATGAGCCACGGACGCCGGGTGCTGTTCAATCCGAAGTACGAACTCCGACCGCTCGGACAGGAGTAGCCGGTGACGTCGTTCGAAAAGACGACCACGAGCAACGAGGAAGAGCCCGCCGCCGGGCATGGAAAGGCGGGCAAGGCGGCCGCCGAGAAGGCCATCCTGGAGGCGTTCGGCGGCTTCTGGGGCATGGTGGACACGACGGTCCCCGGACTGGTCTTCGTGCTGATCTACACGATCAAGCGGGACATCCACACCGCCGCGATCATCGCGCTGGGTCTGACCGTCCTGCTGGCCCTGGTCCGGCTCGCCCGGCGGGAAACCCTCAAGCACGCCTTCAGCGGCGTCTTCGGCGTGGCCTTCGGCGCGGTCTTCGCGATGATGTCCGGCGACGCGAAGAACTTCTACCTGCCGGGGATGCTCTACACGCTGGGCCTCGCGGTCGTGTACGTGCTCTCGGCGCTCTTCAAGTACCCGCTCATCGGCGTGCTGCTCGGCCCGATACTGCGCGAGAACCTCTCCTGGCGGACGCGCAACCCCGGCCGCTTCAAGGCGTACACCAAGTCCACCTACGCCTGGGGCATCATCCTGCTCGCCAAGTCCGCGATCCTCTTCCCGCTGTACTGGTGGGGCGACGCCACCCAGCTCGGCTGGGTCAAGGTCGCGCTCGGCATCCCGCCGTTCCTGCTCTGCGTCTACCTGACCTGGATCTTCCTGGCGAAGGCCCCGGCCCCGATCGATGTGATCGCGGAGATGGAGGCCAAGGAGAAGGCCGAGGCGGAGGCGAAGACCGGGGCGGACGCGACAGGCGCGTAAGCCCGTACACGGCGACCCACGCACGGCGAGGGGCCCGGAACCGCACCGGTTCCGGGCCCCTCGTACGTCCGTACCGCCTACTCCGTCGGCTTCCGCACCGAAAGCAGGTCCTCCAGCTGCTCCTCCCGCGCCTGCGCCGCGACGAACAGCAGCTCGTCACCGGCCTCCAGCGCGTCCTCCTTGTTGGGCGTGAGCACCCGGGTCCCGCGGATGATCGTCACCAGCGAGGTGTCCTCGGGCCACTCCACGTCGCCCACCTGAGTACCCGCCAGCGCCGCCTCCGGGGGCAGCGTCAGCTCGACGAGGTTGGCGTCGCCGTGGCTGAAGCGCAGCAGCCGTACGAGATCGCCGACGCTCACCGCCTCCTCCACCAGCGCGGACATCAGCCGCGGCGTGGAGACCGCCACGTCGACGCCCCACGCCTCGTTGAAGAGCCACTCGTTCTTCGGGTTGTTGACGCGGGCCACCACGCGCGGCACGCCGTACTCGGTCTTGGCCAGCAGCGAGACGACGAGGTTGACCTTGTCGTCACCGGTCGCCGCGATGACGACGTTGCACCGCTGCAGCGCCGCCTCGTCCAGCGAGGTGATCTCGCAGGCGTCGGCCAGCAGCCACTCCGCCTGCGGCACCCGCTCCACCGAGATCGCGGTGGGCGCCTTGTCGATCAGCAGGACCTCATGGCCGTTCTCCAGGAGCTCGCCCGCAATGGAGCGGCCGACGGCTCCTGCTCCGGCGATCGCGACCCTCATGCGCCTGCCTCCTCGGGCCCTTCGGCGAACGCCGCCTCGACCTTCTCCACGTCGTCGGTGCGCATCATCACGTGCACCAGATCGCCTTCCTGCAGGACGGTCTGCGAGGTCGGCAGTATCGCCTCACCCAGCCGGGTGAGGAAGGCCACCCGTACGCCGGTCTCCTCCTGGAGCCGGCTGACCTTGTGGCCGACCCAGGACGCGTCGGTGTGCACCTCGGCGAGCTGCACGCCGCCGCTGGGGTCCCGCCACAGCGGCTCGGCGCCCGAGGGGAGCAGCCGGCGCAGCATCTGGTCCGCGGTCCAGCGGACGGTGGCCACGGTCGGGATGCCGAGGCGCTGGTAGACCTCGGCGCGGCGCGGGTCGTAGATGCGGGCCGCGACGTTCTCGACGCCGAACATCTCGCGGGCCACCCGGGCGGCGATGATGTTGGAGTTGTCACCGCTGGAGACGGCCGCGAACGCGCCGGCCTCCTCGATCCCCGCCTCGCGCAGCGTGTCCTGGTCGAAGCCGATGCCGGTCACCCGGCGGCCCCCGAAAGCGGAGCCCAGCCGCCGGAAGGCGGTGGGGTCCTGGTCGACCACGGCGATCGTGTGGCCCTGGTTCTCCAGGGTCTGTGCGAGCGCGGATCCGACCCGCCCGCAGCCCATGATGACGATGTGCATCGTCCGCTTACCCCGCACTCCTCGTAGGCCCGCTGGCCTGCCTCAACACCCTGCTCACAACTTTCTTTCCGGCGTACCGGTCCGCCCGGGGCGCCCTGGCCCCGGTACCGCCCGGTCACGAGCTTATGCGGCAACGGGGGAGTTGCCCCCGCTGATGTGCGACACCACCGTAACCGGACAGCCGGAGGGAGGGAGTGCTGCCCTTCTGGCGCTGCTCTTCCGGCGCCGGCCTTCAGGCGCTGCCCTTCAGCCGGCCGGTCCGCCCGGGGACGGGCGAGCCGGCCGGTCCGAGGCGGGTCCCCGCGGGGAAGACGAAGCGGGCGGCGGAGACGGAGAGCGTCAGGCGGGGTGCCGGGGCCGCGAGGTCCGGCAGGGGCGGGTGCCAGTCCAGGACGCCGAGCCGGCCCCGGCCGAGGCGCCCCGAGACCTGCCCGCACAGGAACGTCCGTTCGCTGCCGATCCGGCCGAACCCGCTGCCGGGGGCGCGGAGGACCGGGACGCGCGCCCTGCCGTGCGGGCCCAGGCGGAGGGTCGCGACCGGCCCGCTTCTCGTGGGACGCGGACGGTCTCCGCGTCCCACGAGAAGCGGGCCATCTCCTTCGGGATGCCCCACAGCTGCCGCCCGCCGCGCAGCGACGCCGCCGAGTCCACCCAGATGCGGTGGCAGAACATCCCCACGCGGCGGCCCCGGCGGGCCGGGGAGCCGACCGCGAACTCGTCGTACCGCAGCGAGCCCTCCGTGTAGCGCGCGAGCACCAGGAGGAGCGTGCGGCGGCCGCCGACGGGGCTGAGGTCGGCGGGCAGCTCCGGCGCCTCGCGCGCGGTGAGGACGGACATCCACAGCACGCCGCGCGCCTTCCAGGGAGGCGCGGGGTAGTCCGCGGCCGGCGGTCCGGTGGGGTCGGTCACTGCGGTACTCCTTGCCGAGAGGCGGGGCGTTCACCAGGAGACGGGCAGGCTCCTCAGTCTGTCACCGGTGTGCTCCTCGCCGCGGTCCGCGCAGCGCGTCCCGGACCGCCGTGAGGCCCAGGGCCGTGAAGGCCAGGGTCTGGGCGGGGGAGTGGCTGAGCAGCGGGCGGGGGCCGTACATCTCCGGGCTGCCCGGCCAGCTGCCGTCGGCCCGCTGCGCCGAGGCCAGGTACGCGAGGGCCATGCGTGTCCCGTTGCCGGGGCCGGCCGCCCGGGAGAGCGCCGCCAGGGCCAGCCCGGTGGCCGACGGCAGGCTGCCGGTGTCCGGTCCGTGGTCCCACCCGCCGTCCGGCCGCCGGCTCGCGGCCAGGCGGGTCAGCTCGGCGCGGACCGCGCGGTGTCCGGCCGGCAGCGCGGGCGCGATCTCGCACACCGCGTAGGGCGCGCCGCGGTACCAGCTCGCGGCCCAGCCGTCGCCGCCGGATCCGGCGCGCCCGGTGTACGCGCCGAGCCAGCGGCGGGCCGCGCCGGTGGGGACGCGGTGCCGGCCGCGGTAGCGGTCCAGGGCGGTGACGGCGTGGGCGACCACGTCGGGGGCCGGCGGGTCGCCCGCCGCCTGCCAGGTGGACCACAGCCCCGCCCCGGTCTGCTGCTCGGCGAGGTGGCGGAGCGCGTGGCGCGCCGCGTCCGCCGCCTCCGGGAGGCCGGCGAGGGCGATGAGTACCGCCGCGGTGGTGTCGTTGTCGGACTCCAGCCCCTGCCGGCAGGGCCAGCCGCCGTCGGGCCGCTGGGCCGCGAGCAGGAAGTCCAGGGCGCGGGGGAGGCCCTGCACCTCGAAGTCGGGCTCGCCCCGGAACGCACGTACCGTCAGCTGGGTGTCCCACACATCGGTGTTCAGAAAGCGCCATGTCCCGTCCGGGTGCTGTGCCGTGAGCAGGTAGCCGCGGGCCCGGTACCGCGAGGTGCCGGTGGGAACGACCGCGTGCAGCGCCAGCAGCGCGAGGGATGTGCTCAGCACGTTCCCGTAGAACGAGCCGTCCGGCGCCTGGAGGTCGGCGAGGCGCCGCGCGGCCGCCTCCGCGTCCTGCGCGTCACCGAAGTACCGCTCGACGAGCGCGTGCTCGGCCAGCAGGTCCACCAGCGCCCAGGACTTCAGCCGGGACCGGCACGCCCCGTCCACGGCCGTGCGCAGGCCGGCGCGGAGCGTCCGCAGGCCGGCCGCCGTGACCGGCTCGCGCGCGGCCGCGTCCGGCGCGATCCGCTCCGCGCACGCCCGCAGGACGGCCAGCAGCCGGAGCCGGGGCGCGAAGACCGGGCCGGTGAACGCCTCCGCGGCGGGGCCGTGCCCGTCGGCCGTGCCGCAGGCCAGGCCGGCCAGCAGGGTCTCCGCGTACTGGGCCAGCGGATGGTGCGTCTGGGGGCGCGCGGTGCGCAGCCACTGGCGCGCCCGGCGGACCGCGTGCCGGGCCGCCGGGGTGGCCTCCCGGGACAGGGCCAGGCACGCCAGGGCGGTCTCCATGACGCGCGGGTCGGGCGGCGCCCGCCAGCCGCCGTCCTCCTGCTGGTGCCGCAGGCAGTGGTCGAGCGCGCGGGCGAGCATGTCGTCCGCCTGCCGGACGGGATCGTGGTGCTGCAGATCCCGGTACGCCGTGCCGGATTCCCCGCCGCGCCCGGCCATGTCAGCGGGCGGGCGGGGGCAGCGGCCCCAGCAACTGGTTTCCCGGCGCGTCCGCGTCGTCGCTCAGAAAGAACTCGCGGAGCGCCTCCCGCCATTCTTCGTGCCGGATGCGGCCGTCGTCGTCCCGGTCGAGCCGGCGGAACGCTTCCTCGCAGTCCGCGGTGTCCACGCCGACATGGGTGTAAATACGCCGGTACTCGTCCAGGCCCAGCGTCCCGTTCTTGTTCCTGTCCAGCGCGCGCATCAAGGCGTCGGCGATGGCCAGTACCGCGTCGTCGAGATTTGCGCGGGAGGAGACGAGGGACCGCATACGGCTGATGAATTCCTGCCGGTCGATGCGGGTGTCCGGGCCGGACCCCCCGGAGGGCACCAGGAGCTTCCACCACTTCTCGAAGGCGGCCCGGACCGCCGCCGCGTTCTCGTTGTCGGCCCGCGGGGTCAGTCCCGCTATTCCCTCGGCGAAACGGAAGAACCGCTCCCGCGTGAGATATCCCTGGCCTTCCCTGTCGAACATCTCGAAGAGCGCGTCGAATTTCTGGTCCTTGAGCGTGCCGGGCATGACTCTCCGCCCTTTCGTCTGCTGCCGCCGATGTGCCGCAAGGCATCGCCATGCAGCATCCGCGCCCGGCGCCGGGCTTTTCAAGCGGGCATCCGGACAGAGTGCTTTATCCGAGTCCGCAGGAATTCAGTGCGAATACAGCAAGAAATCGTGTCAGCCGGCACGAGAACTGCGTACGGGGAATTCGGCAGTGGCTGCGGAGGTTCCCGGGACCGCCGCCGGGCGCCAGGAGGCCGGACCACTGCCGGACCCCGGGAGGCCGGACCGCCGCCGGGCCCCCGGGAGCCGGGCCGGGCCGTGCCTTCGTGATCTTCGGGAGGCATGCTGGGCGACGTGTCCTCACTGTCACCCGTGCCACAGCAGTCCCAACCGACCCCGCCCACCCCGCACATGGTGGTGTGCGGCGACGACTCCCTGGCCCACCGGCTCGCCGTCGAGCTGCGGGAGGTGTACCGCGAGCAGGTCACCCTCGTCGTCCCCTCCGTACGCGACCCGCGCGGGCCCCGCGTCCCGCAGCCGGCGCGCGGCGGCCTGGGCCGGGCCGGCGCGTTCCTCGGCCGGATGACGGCCGCGGTGGGCCGCGGAAGCGCCCCGGACGACACGAGACCCGCCGACGGCCCGGGCGCGCCGGACGCCGAGGAGGAGGCCGGGCCGGTACGCGTACTGGAAGCGCCGGAGCCCGACGACGAGACGCTCACCGAAGCGGGCGTCGAGGAGGCCGGCGCGCTGGCCCTGGTCTATGACGACGACGAGACCAACATCCACGCCGCACTGCGCGCCCGCCGCATGAACCCCCGGCTCCGGCTGGTCATCCGCCTCTACAACCGCCGCCTCGGCCAGCACCTGGAAGAGCTGCTGGACCAGGCGGCCGCCGTCGTCTGGTCCGACCCCTCCGACATCGACGCCTCCACCACCGTCCTCTCCGACGCCGACACGGTCGCGCCCGCGCTCACCGCCACCGCCGTGGCCGGCACCAGCAAGGTCATCGAGGTCGACGGGCTGCTGCTGCGGGCCGTGGAACACACCCCGGGGGCGCCGTCACCGCCGCGCGCCGCCGGCCGCGGCCTCGCCACCCTCGCCCTGCTCTCCCCCTCGGCATCGGACGACACGGCGCACGAAGGCGGCCCGGCGCCGGCCCCGCCCCCGCCGGGCGGCCGGTCCCGGCACGGCGGCCGCACCGCCCACCGGCGCGCGGCCGACGACGACGGTCCGACGCTGCTGCCCGACGACGCCACCGCCGCGGCCGCCGCCGGGCGCGCCACCATCGAGCTGGAGACCGTCTCCTACCGCGGGCGCCGGCCGTCGGCCCGCCGCCTCGTAGGGCGCGGCGCGCCGCTCGGCTCGCTCTTCTCGCCGCGGCTGCGCTGGTCGATAGCCGGCCTCGTCGGCACCGTACTGACCCTGGCCGTCGTCTCGACGCTGACCACCGGCGACGACCCGCTGCACGCGGCGTACCTCTCCCTGCTGGACCTCTTCGCGATCAACGAGCCGGCGATCGACGAGGGCCCGGCCCGCAAGGTGCTGCAGCTGCTGTCCGGCCTCACCGGCCTCCTCCTGCTGCCGGTCCTGGTGGCCGCCGCCCTCGAAGCGTTCGGCACCTTCCGCAGCGCCGCCTCGCTGCGCCGCCCGCCGCGCGGCCTCTCCGGCCATGTCGTCCTCCTCGGCCTCGGCAAGGTCGGCACCCGCGTCCTGGCCCGGCTGCGCGAGCTGGGCGTCCCGGTCGTCTGCGTGGAGGAGGACCCCGAAGCGCGCGGCATCCCGCTGGCCCGCCGACTGCGGGTGCCGACCGTACTGGGCGACGCCACCGAGGACGGCGTGCTGGAAGCGGCGGGGATCGCCCGCGCCCGTACCCTCCTCGCGCTGACCAGCGAAGACAGCACGAACCTGGAGGCGTCGCTGTACGCCAGGTCGGTCAAGCCGCAGCTCCGGGTGACGCTGCGGCTCTTCGACGACCGGTTCGCCACCGCCGTCTACCGCACCCTGCGCGCCGCCCACCCCACCGCCGTCACCCGCAGCCGCAGCGTCTCCTTCCTGGCCGCGCCCGCCTTCGCGGGCGCCATGATGGGCCGCCAGATCCTCGGCGCCGTCCCCGTCGAGCGCCGGCTGCTGCTCGTCGCCCACGTCGACGTGCGCGGCCAGACCGAGCTGGTGGGCCGCCGGGCCGACCAGGTGTTCCGGGCCGGGCGGCTGCGGCTGGTGGCCGTCAACATCGGTGCGGCGCCCGACCCCGCGGAGGACCCGGAGACCATGCCGGGCCCCGGCGGGCAGCGCTGGGAGCCCGCCCGGCTGGTCCGCGACCTGCCGCCCGGCTACGTCCTGCGGCCCCAGGACCGCGTGGTCATCGCCGCCACCCGCGAGGGGCTGGGCGAGCTGCTCGGCCGCCGTCCCGGCCCCGCCGTATCCCCGCAGAGCGGATCTGCCGGAACCCGGCAGGGTTGATAGCGTCCTGCTGTCCGGGAGTCGGCAATGAAGGCCGGCGGTGAAGCTCCCGGAGCCGGCCGACGGGCGCCGGGACGAGCATGAGCAGGGAGCACAACAAGTGGAGCGCGGAGCAGCGGAACCGCACGGCCTCGGCGAGTACGCCGACCTCCTCGCGGAGGTGTCCCGGACCGGGCGGCTGCTCCGTCGCGAGGAGCTGGACGCCCTGCGCGAGCTGGGGGAGCGGTCCGCGGAAGAGGGCCTGAGCCTGCGCGAGCTGGTCGGGCGCTATCTGGGGGAGACCCGCCGGCTGTGGGGCTCGCTGCCCGGAGTGGCGCGGGCCGCGGGGGCCGGCGAGCGGGCCCGTACCGGAGACGCGCTGCTCGCGGCCGTCGAGGCGGCCGTTGCCGCGCTCGGCGAGGGCCACGAGCGGGCGCAGCGGCTCGCGGTCCGGCAGGAGGAGGCGGCCCGCCGCGAATTCGTCGACGACCTTCTTTACGGGCGCAGCGACCTCGGCCGGCTCGCCGAGCGCGCCGAGCGCTTCGGGCTGCGGCTGGCGGGGGAGCACGCGGTGGGCGTCGCGGAGGGCCCGGAGCGCTTCGACGATCTGCACCCGGTGGCCCGGCGCGTGGAGCGCGAGCTGCTGGCCCGCTTCGGCGACCGTGACGTGCTGATCGCCACCAAGGCCGGGCGGCTGGTGTGCGTGGCGGCGGGTGGCCGGGGCGGCGCCCTTGACGCCTTCGCGAAGTACGCCCGCGCCGACGGGCCGGGCGGGCACGCCGCGCAACGGGTCGCGCTCGGCCGGCCGCACGCCGGCGCGGGCGGCGTGGTCACCTCGTACGAAGAGGCGCTGGGCGCGCTGGAGCTGGCGACCCAGCTGGAGCTGACCGAGCCCGTGCTGCACGCGGCCGACCTGCTGGTCTTCCCCGTACTGCTGCGCGACCGGGCCGCCATGGCCGACCTCGTGCGCAGCGTGCTGGGGCCGCTGACCGAGGGGCGCGGCGGCGCGCGGCCGCTGCTGGAGACGATCTGGGCCTGCGCGGCGACGGCGTACGTCAACGCCGAGGCGGCCCGCCGGCTCCAGGTCAGCGTGCGCACCCTCTCCTACCGGCTGGCCCGCATCAAGGAGCTGACCGGCTACGACCCGGGCGACGGGCTGCAGCGCTACACGCTGGAGACGGCGGCGATGGGCGCGCGCGTACTGGGCTGGCCGGACCGGCCGCTGTAGTTCCCCCGGACGTCCGGTCCGCACCGGGCCTCCTGGGGGCCGTCCGGCGGGGCAAGTGCCGGTCGGTGAGCCATCAAAATCGCGTAAAGATTGCCGGGAACCGGCAATGTGCCGAGGCCGTGGCGAATGCCACCATCAGGGCGCACCGGCGGGTGCACGGCGGGCCGCGCAGCATCAGGGGTCTGCGCGCCCGCCGGGCCGCCGGCAGCGGATCGGTTGTCCCCACCCTCGACGGGGGTGAGGGTGTGGACACCCCGCTCCGGGCAGGCAGTTCCGCCGTTCGGGCGGCGTGTGGCGGCTCCGTACGCCACCGCCCGACACGGTGGAGCGACGGATTCCGTACCCCCGCCGGAGCCCCCGGACGGCAGTGCGGACCAGTCGGGCGGCATCATCCGGCAGGTGCCTTACACCTATGGGTGGCGGGTGGGCGACGGCCTTGACGAAGGCTTAGCATCCTCTGCGTGTCCAAACTGACCGACGTGCCCAAACGCATCTTGATCGGGCGCGCACTGCGCAGCGACAAGCTGGGAGAGACCCTTCTCCCGAAGCGCATCGCACTCCCCGTCTTCGCCTCCGACCCGCTCTCCTCCGTGGCGTACGCGCCGGGGGAGGTGCTGCTCGTCCTGTCCGTGGCAGGCGTGTCGGCGTACCACTTCAGCCCCTGGATCGCCGTCGCGGTCGTCGTGCTGATGTTCACGGTCGTGGCGTCGTACCGGCAGAACGTGCACGCCTACCCGAGCGGCGGTGGCGACTACGAGGTCGCCAACACCAACCTCGGGCCCAAGGCCGGCCTCACCGTGGCCAGTGCGCTGTTGGTCGACTACGTCCTCACCGTCGCCGTCTCCATCTCCTCCGGAGTGGAAAACCTGGGCTCGGCGATCCCCTTCGTGGTCGAGCACAAGACGCTCTGCGCCATCGCGATGATCATCCTGCTCACCGTGATGAACCTGCGCGGCGTCAAGGAGTCCGGCAAGCTCTTCGCCATCCCGACGTACGTCTTCGTCGCCGGTGTCTTCGGCATGCTCCTCTGGGGCGCCTTCCGCGGCCTGATCATGGGCGACGACATGAAGGCCCCGACGGCCGACTTCACGATCCACGCCGAGCAGGGCGGGCTGGCCGGCTTCGCGCTGGTCTTCCTCCTGCTGCGTGCGTTCTCCTCCGGCTGTGCGGCGCTCACCGGCGTCGAGGCGATCTCCAACGGCGTGCCCGCCTTCCGCAAGCCCAAGTCCAAGAACGCCGCCACGACGCTGGCGCTGATGGGCGGCCTTGCCGTCACCATGTTCTGCGGCATCATCGTGCTGGCCATGGTCACCGGCGTGAAGATGGCCGAGAAGCCGGCCACCGACCTGCTGCACAACGGACAGCCCGTCGGCTCCGGCTACACCCAGAACCCGGTCATCTCGCAGGTCGCGGCCGCGGTCTTCGGCGACGGCACGGTGGCCTTCGTCATCCTGGCCGCCGCCACCGCGCTGGTCCTCTTCCTCGCCGCGAACACCGCGTACAACGGCTTCCCGCTGCTCGGCTCGATCCTCGCGCAGGACCGTTACCTGCCGCGCCAGCTGCACACCCGCGGCGACCGCCTCGCGTTCTCCAACGGCATCGTGCTGCTCGCCGGCGCCGCGGTGATACTCGTCTACATCTACGGCGCCGACTCCACCCGCCTGATCCAGCTGTACATCGTGGGTGTCTTCGTCTCCTTCACCCTCAGCCAGATCGGCATGGTCCGGCACTGGAACCGCCATCTGGCCGGCGAGAACGACAAGGCCAAGCGGCGCCGGATGCAGCGCTCCCGCGCGATCAACGCCTTCGGTGCCACCTTCACCGGCCTGGTGCTGGTCGTCGTGCTGGTGACGAAGTTCAGCCACGGCGCCTGGGTGGCCCTGCTCGGCATGGTCATCTTTTACGTCACGATGACCGCGATCCGTAAGCACTACGACCGGGTCGCCGACGAGATCGCCGCGACCGACTCGCGCGACGACGAGGTCGCCCGCCCCTCCCGCGTGCACTCCATCGTCCTGGTCTCCAAGGTCCACAAGCCGACTCTGCGGGCCCTGAACTACGCCAAGCTGATGCGCTCCGACACGCTCGAAGCCGTCAGCGTCGACGTGGACCCGGCCGAGACCAAGGCCCTCAAGGAGGAGTGGGAGCGCCGAGGCATCGAGGTCCCCCTGAAGGTCCTCGCTTCCCCCTACCGGGAGATCACCCGCCCCTTCATCGAGTACGTGAAGTCGCTGCGCAAGGAGAGCCCGCGCGACGCGGTCTCCGTCTTCATCCCGGAGTACGTCGTCGGCCACTGGTACGAGCACCTGCTCCACAACCAGTCCGCGCTGCGCCTGAAGGGCCGGCTCCTCTTCACCCCGGGCGTCATGGTCACCTCCGTTCCCTGGCAGCTGGACTCCTCCGAGGCCGCCAAGGTCCGCGCCCGCAAGCGCGCCGAGTGGAACGCGCCGGGCTCGGTCCGCCGCGGTCCCGTGGCCCAGCCGAAGAAGGAGAAGGCGGCGACCAAGAAGTAGGGGCGCGCCCCGGTGGTCAATGGGGTGGTACGGCGGGACGTAGAATTGAAGGCTGTTGTCCCGCCGCACCACCCCACGTTTTTTGGAGCTCACTCGCCATGCCGGAAGAACCGAAGAAGTCCCTGGTCGGCGAGGAGTACGAGGTAGAGGTCGGGCCCGTGGCCCACGGCGGCCACTGCATCGCCCGTACGGACGAGGGCCAGGTCCTCTTCGTACGCCATGCCCTCCCGGGCGAGCGCGTGATCGCCAAGGTCACCGACGGCGAGGAAGGAGCCCGCTTCCTCCGCACCGACGCGGTGCAGATCCTCTCGGCCTCCAAGGACCGTGTCGAAGCCCCCTGCCCCTTCTCCGGCCCCGGCCGCTGCGGCGGCTGCGACTGGCAGCACGCCAAGCCGGGCGCCCAGCGCCGCCTCAAGGGCGAGGTCATCGCCGAGCAGCTGCAGCGCCTCGCGGGCCTGACCCCCGAGGAGGCCGGCTGGGACGGCACGGTCGTCCCCGCCCCCGGTGACAAGGTCCCCGCGGGCGAGGTACCGGCCTGGCGCACCCGCGTCCAGTACGCCATCGACGCCGAGGGCCACGCGGGCCTCCGTAAGCACCGCTCCCACGAGGTGCAGCCCATCGACCACTGCATGATCGCCGCCCCCGGCGTCTCGGAACTCGGCATCGAGAAGCGCGAGTGGCCCCAGATCGCCACCGTCGAGGCCATCGCCGCCACCGGCTCCCACGACCGTCAGGTCATCCTCACGCCGAAGCCCGGCGGCCGCCTCCCCATCGTGGAGCTCGACAAGCCGGTCTCCGTCATGCGCATCGGGGAGAAGGACAAGGGCGTGCACCGCGTACACGGCCGCCCCTTCGTCCGCGAACGCGCCGCCGAACGCACCTGGCGCGTCGGCAACGGCGGTTTCTGGCAGGTCCACCCGCAGGCCGCCGACCTCCTGGTCGAATCGGTCATGCGCGGCCTCATGCCCAAGAAGGGCGACATGGCCCTCGACCTGTACTGCGGCGTCGGCCTCTTCGCCGGCGCACTGGCCGACCGCGTCGGCGACAAGGGCGCCGTCCTCGGCATCGAGTCCGGCAAGCGCGCGGTGGAGGACGCCCGCCACAACCTCGCCGACGTCGACCGCGTCCGCATCGAACACGGCAAGGTCGACCAGATCCTGCCCCGCACCGGCATCACCGACGTCGACCTCGTCGTCCTCGACCCGCCCCGCGCCGGCGCCGGCCGCAAGACGGTCGAACACCTCGCCTCCCTCACCCCCCGCCGCATCGCCTACGTGGCCTGCGACCCGGCCGCCCTCGCCCGAGACCTCGCCTACTTCGCCGCAGCGGGCTACGTCCCGAAGCGCCTCCAGGCATTCGACCTGTTCCCGATGACGCATCATGTGGAGTGCGTGGCGATTCTGGTGCCGGCGGCAAAGGGAGCCTGACTTTCGGGTCCGGGCCTCGCGTCTTCGCGTCTTACGGGGGTGCGTTAGTGGTGTGTTAGTGGGGCATCAGTGGGACTCGGCAGGGTGGATGGTGCGGGATCGAAGGGCCGCACGTACCGACCCGGTAAGGGGATTTCCATGTCGCATCTCACCAGCCTCCGCCGCGGCCGCAAGGCTGCCACCGCCACGCTGATCGCCGCCGCGGCCGCGCTCGCGCTCACGGCCTGTCAGGATGATGGTTCCGGTGTGAAGTCCGGTGCTCCGGCTGCACCGTCCGCTGCCGCGTCCGACTCGGGGGCGGATTCGGGGTCGGCTTCGGATTCCTCCTCGGCTGCCTCCGGCTCCTCGTCGGCCGAGGCCGACGGTGGCGGATCGGCTGCCTCGCAGTCGCCCTCCGGCCAGGGCGCGAAGGGGACCGCCGTGCGTACCGCCTCGGCGCGTACCGCGGCCGCCGCGTCCACCGACACCTCGTCCGACCGCTGTACCGCCGACGAACTGGGGCTGCGGCTGGGCCGTGCCGACGTCGGCGCGGGCAACATCCGCTACCCGTTGGTGTTCACCAACAACGGGAAGACCTCCTGCACGCTGCGCGGTTACCCCGGCGTCTCGCTGATCCAGCGCGACGGCCAGATGATCGGCAAGCCCGCCACTCGTGAGGGCGCGGCGGGCAAGGCCGTCACCCTGAAGCCGGGCGGCAGCGCGTACGCCGTACTGCACACCATCCAGGACGGTCTGAACGACGAGCCGTGCTGGAAGAGCCCGTACCTCCTGCAGACCTACCCGCCCGGTTCCAAGGACGCGATGACGCTCCGTACCTCTGAACTGCGGGTCTGTGGTGGGGAGTTCAGTGTGACGGCGCTGGAGCCCGGCGTCGGTCGGTGAAGTGTCCCGGCGGGACGCCGAGGACGCGCTTGAAGTGCCGGGTGAGATGCGGCTGGTCGTGGAAGCCCGCGGCAGCCGCGGCGTCCCGCGCTGCCATGCCGTCCAGCAGCAGCCGCCGGGCGAGGTCGACGCGGCGCGCGGTGAGGTACTGGTGCGGGCTGATGGCGAACTCGCGGCTGAACGCCCGTACGAGGTGCGCCGGATGGGCGTGCAGCAGCCCGGACGCCTCCTGGAGGGTGAGTCCCTCGGCGAGGCGCGCGTCCAGCAGGTCGCGCAGTTGCCGGGCGAGGCCCGGACCGGCGGCGGGCGGCGCGGCCAGCGTGTCCTGACGCGTCGGATGCCGCCGTGTCAGGTGCCGCCGCGTGAGGTGTTGGCGCAGCCGCTCGGTGACGCACACGAGCCGGCTCTCGGACTCCAGCTCCTCGCCGGGCAGCACGAGGGCGTCGTGCAGCCGGTGGATCCGGTCGCGCAGCGTGGCGTCCTCCAGTACGGGCGCGTCGACCGCGAGCCCGATGTACTCCTCGCCCAAGCCCGCCGCCTCGGGGTCGAGGTAGAGCACGCGCTTGCGGAAGCCCTCCGGTGTGATCGGCGAGCCGTTGTGCGGTACGTGCGGGGGCAGCAGCGTGACGCCCGTCCGCAGCGCGCCGTGCTCGTGCCGGTCCAGGTCGTACCGCACCATGCCGTCGTCGACGATCAGCAGCGTCCACGCGCCGTGGGTGTGCATCGGATAGGCATGGCCGGTCAGGTGCGCGTGGTAGACCTCGGCGATGCCGGCCACGGCCGGGCGCCAGGCCGTGACCTGCGTATGAGGACGGCGGACCAGGGAACGGCGGACCATGCAAAGAACGTACAAGACCGGGGCAGGAGCGGCTCGGAAGAATCCACGATATGGAAACTCCGAACACCGCTGAACACCCCACGACCGCTCCCGAGCCCGCACCCGTCCGCTTCGACACCAAGATCGCCGTCCTGCTCCGCGAGGACCTGGAGACCTGGCAGCGGCTGAACGTGACGGCCTTCCTCGTCAGCGGTATCGGTACGGAGATCCCCGAAGTGATCGGGGAGCCGTACGCGGACGCCGACGGCAATGACTACCTGCGGATGTTCCGCCAGCCCGTGCTGGTCTTCGAGGGGACGAAGGAGACGCTGACCGCCGCGCACGGCCGTGCGCTGAGCCGGGGCGTCGCCCTCTCGGTGTTCACCTCCGACCTCTTCGCGACCGGTAATGACCGGGACAACCGGGCTGCCGTACGGGCGGTCGGCCGGGATCAGCTCGATCTGGTGGGGCTGGCCGTGTACGGGCCGAAGAACGCCGTCGACAAGATCGTCAAGGGTGCGCGTATGCACCCGTGAGAACGGGTTTTACGGCACCGGCAGTGGCTCGCCGCTCACGGCACCGGCAGCTCCCGCCGCTCACGGCACCGGCAGTGTGCCGCCGATCCGCAGGGTCAGGTCCCGGGCGGTACGGGCCACCTGTTCGGCGATGGCTGCCTGCTGGTCCGCCGGGACCTCGGCGGCGGGGTAGGTCACGGCGACCCCGGCGACCGGGTGCGCGCTGTGGTCGAGCACCGGCGCGGCGACCGAGGAGAAGCCGGGGGTGACCTCGCCCTCCTCCGTGGCGTACCCGCGGCGCCGCACCTCCACGAGCAGGTGGCGCAGCGCGGAGAGCGAGCCGGGCCCGATGCCGTGCCGGACGACGAACGCGGACGGGTCCGGGAACAGCGCGCGGACCTGGGCGACCGGCAGCCGCGCGAGCATGGCCCGGCCGCTGGCCGTCAGATGCGCGGGCAGCCGCACGCCGACCTCCGTCACCAGCGGCGCCCGCCCCGGCGCCCGCTCCTCGATGACGTAGATGACCTCGCGGCCGTGCAGCACCGCGAGGTGTGCGCTGTGGCCCGTGCGGTCGACCAGCGCGGTCAGCGGCGCGCGCGCCAGCCGCTGGAAGGGTGCCTGGCGGCTGTACCCGGAGGCCAGCTCGAAGGCGCTGACGCCGAGGCCGTACCGGCGCTCGTCCGGCAGATGCACCACGAAGCCGTCCTGCGCGAGGGTGTCGAGGAGGTGGTACGTCGTGGAGCGGGGGAGGCCGACGTCGCGGCTGATCGCCGCCGCGGATGCCGGCCCGAGTTGGCCGGCCAGGTAGCGGAGGATCGCCAGGACCTGGGCGGCTGCGGGGACGATGGCCATGCGGCGAGGGTAGCCGCGGATGGACGGGGGCTCCCGCCGTGGGGGCTTGCGTCGGTGGCGCCGTGCCGCGCCGCGGACGGGGGCTCCCGCCATGGGGGCTTGCGTTCGTGGCGCCGTGCCGCGGCGCTGTGGTTGCTCGCGCAGTTCCCCGCGCCCCTGGAGGGGCGCTCCCTGACGGGCGCCCCCGCGCTGCCGCCAAGTGTCTGGGATACCAGACACAAAGCGGGCTGCGGGCATGGAACAGAGGGTTTGACCTGGTGCTTCATTGAGGCATGTCAACTGTTGTTATCGACGTCGGCGCGCTGTCCGCCGACGATGTCGTGGCCGTCGCCCGCCACGACGCCACCGTCACGCTCTCCCCCGCGGCGCAGGAAGAGATCACCCGCAGCCGCAAGGTCATCGAGGCCCTGGCCGACGATGTCACCCCGCACTACGGCGTCTCGACCGGCTTCGGTGCCCTCGCCACCCGGCACATCCCCACCGAACTCCGCGCCCAGCTCCAGCGCAGCCTGGTCCGCTCGCACGCCGCCGGCTCCGGCCCCGAGGTCGAGCGCGAGGTGATCCGCGCGCTCATGCTGCTGCGCCTCTCCACCCTCGCCACCGGCCGTACCGGCGTCCGCCTGGAGACCGCCGAGGCGTACGCCGCGCTGCTCAACGCCGGCATCACCCCGGTCGTCCGCGAGTACGGCTCGCTCGGCTGCTCCGGCGACCTCGCCCCGCTCGCCCACTGCGCGCTCGCCGTCATGGGCGAGGGCGAGGTCCGCGACGCCGACGGCGAGCTGCGCCCGGCCGCCGAGGCGCTCGCCGCCGCCGGCATCGCGCCGGTCACCCTGCACGAGAAGGAGGGCCTCGCCCTCATCAACGGCACGGACGGCATGCTCGGCACGCTCGTCCTGGCCGCCCACGACCTGCGCCGGCTGCTCGCCACCGCGGACATCAGCGCCGCCATGAGCGTCGAGGGCCAGCTCGGCACGGACGCCGTCTTCGCCGCCGACCTCCAGGCCCTGCGCCCGCACCCCGGCCAGGCCGACAGCGCCGCCAACCTGCGCGCCGTCCTCGCGGACTCCGCGATCGTCGCCAGCCACCGCGGCCCGGAGTGCACCCGCGTCCAGGACGCGTACTCGCTGCGCTGCTCGCCCCAGGTCCACGGCACTGCCCGGGACACCCTCGGCCACGCCGAGCTGGTGGCCTCTCGCGAGCTCGCCGCCGCCGTCGACAACCCCGTCGTCACCCTCGACGGCCGCGTCGAGTCCAACGGCAACTTCCACGGCGCCCCCGTCGCCGCCGTCCTGGACTTCCTCGCCATCACCGTCGCCGACGTCGCCTCGATAGCCGAGCGCCGCACGGACCGCTTCCTGGACGTGGCCCGCAACCACGGCCTCAACGCGTTCCTCGCCGACGACCCCGGCGTCGACTCCGGCCACATGATCGCCCAGTACACCCAGGCCGCGATCGTGTCCGAACTCAAGCGCCTCGCGGCCCCCGCCTCCGTCGACTCCATCCCCTCCAGTGCCATGCAGGAGGACCATGTCTCCATGGGCTGGGCGGCAGCACGGAAGCTGCGCAAGGCGATCGACGGCCTCACCCGCGTCGTCGCGATCGAGATCCTCACCGCGGCCCGCGCCCTGGACCTCCGCGCCCCGCTCACCCCCGCGCCCGCCACGGCCGCGGTCGTCGCGGGCCTCCGCGCCGATGTACAGGGCCCCGGCACCGATCGCTATCTCGCTCCCGAGATCGAGGCGGCCGTGCAGTACGTGGCTTCGGGCGAGGCCCTGCGCGCGGCCGAGTCGGTCGCCGGCCGGCTCCGCTGACACCCGGCCACTCCACACTCCGAAAGGACAACACCATGACAGGCGCACGCCCCGTCCGCGCGGCCCGCGGCACCGAACTCTCCGCTCTCGGCTGGCAGCAGGAGGCCGCCCTGCGGATGCTCCAGAACAATCTGGACCCGGAGGTGGCCGAGCACCCGGACAAGCTGGTCGTCTACGGCGGTACGGGCAAGGCGGCCCGCGACTGGCGCTCGTTCGATGCGATGCAGCGCACGCTGCGCACGCTGAAGCAGGACGAGACGATGCTGGTGCAGTCGGGTCGTCCGGTGGGTGTCATGCAGACGCACGAGTGGGCCCCGCGCGTCCTGATCGCCAACTCGAACCTGGTGGGGGACTGGGCGAACTGGGAGGAGTTCCGGCGGCTGGAGCAGCTGGGGCTGACCATGTACGGGCAGATGACGGCCGGTTCGTGGATCTACATCGGCACCCAGGGGATCCTGCAGGGCACGTACGAGACCTTCGCGGCGGTGGCGGCGAAGAAGTTCGGCGGCACGCTCGCCGGGACGATCACCCTGACCGCCGGGCTGGGTGGCATGGGCGGCGCGCAGCCGCTCGCCGTCACCATGAACGACGGTGTGGCGATCTGTATCGACTGCGACCCGCGGGCGATCGAGCGGCGCATCGAGCACCGGTACCTGGATGTCCGCGCCGACAACCTGGCGCATGCCCTGCAGCTGGCCACCGAGGCCCGCGACCAGCGCAAGCCGCTCTCCATCGGCCTGCTGGGCAACGCCGCCGAGCTGCTGCCGCAGATGCTCGCCGAGGGCGCGCCGATCGACATCGTCACCGACCAGACCTCCGCCCACGACCCGCTCTCGTACCTGCCGGTGGGGGTCGCCTTCGAGGACATGGCGGACGCGGCGGCCAAGGACCCGGCCGGGTTCACCACCCGCTCCCGGGAGTCGATGGCCAAGCACGTGGAGGCCATGGTCGGCTTCATGGATGCTGGCGCTGAGGTCTTCGACTACGGCAACTCCATCCGCGGCGAGGCCCAGCTCGCCGGCTTCGACCGCGCCTTCGCGTTCCCCGGCTTCGTCCCCGCCTACATCCGCCCCCTCTTCTGCGAGGGCAAGGGCCCCTTCCGCTGGGCCGCTCTCTCCGGCGAGGCGTCGGACATCCACAAGACCGACAAGGCCATCCTGGACCTGTTCCCGGAGAACGAGTCGCTGCACCGGTGGATCAAGATGGCCGGTGAGCGGGTCCACTTCCAGGGCCTGCCCGCGCGGATCTGCTGGCTGGGCTATGGCGAGCGGGACAAGGCCGGTGAGCGCTTCAACGACATGGTGGCCTCCGGTGAGCTGCAGGCCCCGCTGGCCATCGGCCGCGACCACCTGGACTGCGGCTCGGTGGCCTCCCCGTACCGGGAGACCGAAGCGATGCTGGACGGCTCGGATGCCATCGCCGACTGGCCGCTGCTGAACGCCATGGTCAACGTCGCCTCGGGTGCCTCCTGGGTGTCGCTTCACCACGGTGGCGGCGTCGGCATGGGCCGCTCCATCCACGCCGGTCAGGTCTCCGTCGCCGACGGCACGAAGCTGGCGGGCGAGAAGGTCCGTCGCGTCCTGACGAACGACCCCGGCATGGGTGTCATCCGGCACGTGGACGCCGGATACGACATCGCTGACACGGTTGCCGACGAGCGGGGTGTCCGTATCCCGATGCGGGAGACCCCCTCCGCGTAACCGCACAATGCCGGGCGGGGCCGTCGCCAATGACGTCGACGGCCCCGCCCGGCGCCTTTTCGGGGGCTTTTTCAGGCCCCTGAGGGGTCCCTTTCGGGACCCCTCTCGGGACATCAGTCCCGTGCCGGTACGGGGGCTTCAGCCGGATTTTCCTGGGGGGAATCGGTCGCGGCAGCGACGCCGTTACGCGGACGGAGCCAGAGGAAATGCACCACCGACAGCAGGGCCAGCCAGACGGCCCCTACGATCAGCGCGATGCGGGTGTCCGCGGAGAAGGCGAGCAGCACCACCACGGCGGCCATGAAGACCATGGCGATGATCTGTCCGTAGGGCCAGAACGGGACCTTGTAGGCGAGTTCGGCCGTTTCCTTCTCCGACATCTTCCGCCGGGCCGCGTACTGGCTCGCGAGAATCATCAGCCAGACCCAGACGGTCGCGAAGGTGGCGATCGACGAAATGATGAGGAAGATGTTCTCGGGCATGGTGTAGTTCAGCACCACGCCGAGCAGCAGCGCGCCGATCATGATGGCGACGGTCATCGTCGGCACGCCGTTGCGCGAGAGGCGGCGCATGACGGCCGGGGCCTGACCGCGCTCGGCCATGCCGTACATGATGCGGCCCGCGGCGAAGATGTCGCTGTTGATCGCGGAGAGCGCGGCCACGATGACGACGACGTTCAGCACGGCGGCCGCGGACTTGATGCCGAGCCCCGCGAAGATCTGCACGAACGGGCTGCTGTCCGAGCCGATGTCCTGCCAGGAATTGAGCGACATGAGGACGGCGAGCGTCAGCACGTAGAAGAACACGATGCGCAACGGGATGGAATTCACCGCGCTCGGAATGGACTTCTTCGGATTCTCTGCCTCGCCGGCCGTGACGCCGATGACCTCGGTACCGCCGAAGGCGAACATCACAACGGCGAAGGACATGATGAAGCCTTCGGCGCCGTGCGCGAAGAACCCGCCGTTGCTCCAGAGATTGGAGACCCCGACGTCCATTCCGCCGCCGCCGATGCCGAAGACAAGAATGGCGAGCCCGCCCACGATCATCGCGCAGATGGCGACGATCTTCACCAGCGAGAGCCAGAACTCCAGCTCACCGAAGACCTTGACGCTGAAGAGATTCAGTATGCCGATGATGACAATGGCGGCGAGCACCCAGATCCAGCGGGGTACATCGGGGAACCAGAATCCCATGTAGACGCCGAGCGCGGTGACGTCGGCGATACAGACGATGATCATTTCGAAGGCGTAGGTCCAGCCGGTCGTGAGTCCCGCGAGCGGGCCGAGGTACCGGGTGGCGTACTCGCCGAAGGAGCCGGCGCAGGGGTTGTTGACCGCCATCTCGCCGAGCGAGCGCAGTACCAGGAAGACGGCGGCGCCGCCGATCAGGTAGGCCAGCAGCACCGCGGGGCCGCCGGCCTGGATGGCCTCGGAGGAACCGTAGAACAGGCCGGTGCCGATGGCCGAGCCGAGGGCGATGAACCGGATGTGGCGGGACCTCAGCCCGCGGTGCAAGGTCGTTTTTTCGGTGCTCACAAGATGCCCTCTCCTTCGGGAACAGCACGCCCGTCCCTGACGTGCGACATGGGCCGTTGCCTGGTGGGAGCGGCTGTCGTCGCTTCTCACTTGAACACAGGCGCCGCATGTATATGCCTGTATAGACAGGACCGTCAAGAGTCGGTCCGGGGACTGGGTGGGGCCGTGGGAGAGGGGACGCGGCGATGACGGAGCGGCGGGAATCCGGAATGCCCGGTACGGCGGCCGCCGCGTCCAGCACCTCGCCGGCCGTCGGGCGGGCGCTGGATATCCTCACCCACCTCGCGGGGCGCTCCGGCCCGGTGCGGGCCGCGACGCTCGCCCGCGACCTCGGCATCCCGCGCTCGTCGGCGTACCACATCCTCACCGTGCTGGCCGGGCGCGGCTTCGTCACCTATCTCCCGGACGAGCAGGCGTACGGGCTGGGCGTCAGCGCCTTCGAGATCGGCTCCGCCTATCTGCGGCACGAACCGCTGGAACGGATCGCGCGCCCGATCCTGCGCACCCTCGCGACCCGCCTCGCGCAGCCCGTGCACCTGGGCGTGCTGCACGGCGCGGAGACCGTGTACCTGCTCAAGGAGCAGCCCACCGCGGTGCGTTCGGGCGCCGCCGTGGTGCCGCTGGTCACCGAGGTCGGCGTCCGGCTCCCGGCGCACCTCACGGCCAGCGGCCGGGCGCTCCTCGCGCACGTCGGCGAGGCCCAGCTCAAGGCGCTCTTCCCGCGCCCCGGCGACCTGATCACCCGTACCGGCAAGGGCCCGCGGTCGCTCGGTGAGCTGCGGGAGCTGCTGGCCCGGGACCGGGCGCGCGGCTGGTCGGAGGAGACCGAGCTGGTCTCGGCGGGCTTCCGGTCGGTCGGGGTGGCGGCGTTCGACCACCACGGGCGGCCCGTCGCGGCCCTGAGCAGCACCTGGTACCGCCACCACCGGCCGCGCGACGAGGCGTACGTACGCGATCTGCTGCGCAAGGGCGCGGCCCGCCTCACGCACGCGGTCTCGGGCCGCGCGCCCAAGGGACAGCCGTAGTCGCCGGGCCACCCGTAGGACGGGCTCAGCGGTTGTCGAACGTGCCCTGCAGCCGGTACCGCGACCCCGGGTGCAGCAGCCGCGCGATGCTCACCAGCGCGTCGCCCGACCAGGTGCGGCGGTGGATCAGCAGGCACGGCTCGGACTCGGGCACGCCGAGCACCGCGCACTCCTCCGCCGACGGCAGCACCGCCTCCACCACGTGCTCGCCCTTGCCCAGCGGCGCCACCTCGGACAGGAACGTGAACGGGGTCCGCCGTGTGAAGTCCTGCTCCAGATAGCCGGGCGCGAAGTCCGGGTGGACGTACCGGTCCTCCAGCTGGATCGCCACGTCGTCCTCGAAGTGCACCACCCGCGACCGGAAGACCCGGCGCCCGGCACCCGGGCCGAACTGCGCGGCGACCTCCGGATCGGCGGTCTCCGCCCGTACGTACAGCACCTCGGCGCGGTACCGGTGTCCGCGGCGGCGCACCTCGTCGGCGATGTTGTGCACCTCCACCAGCGCCGAGCTGCCCTTGTGCAGGGCCACGAAGCTGCCCACGCCCATCACCCGGCGGATCAGGCCCTGCCCCGCCAGCTCCCGCAGCGCGCGGTTCACCGTCATCCGGGACAGCCCCAGCGAGTCCACGAACTGGCTCTCCGACGGGAGCGCGTCGCCCTCCCGCCAGCGGCCGCTCATGATCTGCTCGGTGACGAGGTCCTTCACGCGCTGGTACGCGGGAGCGCTCCCCGACGCCTGTGCCTTGTACCGCCGCGCGAGGTCAGCAGTTTCCCCGGCCAAGCCGTTCACCGTCCCTCGCACTCGTGGTCACACGCTCGTCGCGGATGACGCGGGCACCGGAATCCTAGTGGGTCTCGGATCCGAGGAACCGGGGCGTCCGCGCTGGCCCACGGGCCGGTACCCGGGTGTGATGGCAGCGGACCACCGAGGAGCTGAGGAACCGTGACGAGCACCGTGCAGCAGGCCGCGCAGACCATCGACCTGGAGCGCGCGCAGGACCAGGAAGCGGCCGCGCCCGCCGTGACCGCGGCCGCGCCCGCCCTGACCGTGGACGCGCCGGCCGAGCCCTGGACCGGCCGCGACGACGGCCCGGGCACCGAGCACCTGCGCTGGCACCACGCGGTGACGCCGTACTCGGAGTACTCGACGTACTCGGCAGCCGGCCCGGACCGCGGCCGGGACGCCGCCTTCGTCGGCTTCCGGAGCGATGAGGGTGTGCGCCGCAACAAGGGGCGGCCGGGTGCGGCCGACGGTCCCGGAGAGCTGCGCCGCGCGCTCGCCCCGATGGCACTGCAGACGCCGCTGAGCGCACTGGACGCCGGGGACATCGAGGTCGGCGACGGCGACCTCGCGGCCGGCCAGCGGCGCCTGGGCCGCGCCGTCACCGCGCTCCTCGACCGGGGCCGCCCGGTGACCGTGCTGGGCGGCGGACACGAGGTGGCGTACGGCAGCTACCTGGGCCTCGCCGGCAGCCGCGCGCTCCGCGCCGGCGCCCGGCTCGGCGTCCTCAACCTCGACGCGCACTTCGACCTGCGCGACGACGTCCGGCCCAGCTCCGGCACGCCGTTCCTGCAGATGGCCGGGGACGAGGAGGCCGCGGGCCGGGAGCTGAACTACTGGGTGCTCGGGGTGAGCGCGCCGAGCAACACCGAGCGGCTGTACCGCACCGCCGACCGGCTCGGCGTCCGCTACCTCCCCGACACCGACTGCGGCCTGCTGAACGTGCACCGCGTCGACGCCTTCGTGGACGACTTCCTCGCGAGCTGCGACCTCGTGCACCTCAGCATCGACCTGGACGTACTGCCCGCCGCCGTGGCGCCGGGCGTCAGCGCGCCGGCCGCTTACGGGGTGCCGCTGGAGGTCGTGGAACACGTCTGCGCCAAGGTCGCGGCCAGCGGCCAGCTGGCCGTCTGCGATGTCGCCGAACTCAATCCGGACCTGGACCTGGACCACCGCACGGCCCGCACCGGCGCCCGCCTGGTCCACCGCATCCTGACGAGCGCCACCGGTCAGGTGCCGGCGTCCGGCGGGCCGAGCCGCGCGGGGCTCGGCAGGTAGCGCCCGGACGAGGACGCGGTCCGTCCGCGGTGCGGGACGGCTCACCGGTCCGGTGCGCGGGGCAGCCGCAGCCGGAAGCACGAACCGCCGTGCGGAGCCGGCTCGTACGAGACGTCGCCCCCATTGGCCCGGGCCAGATTGCGGACCACCCACAGGCCCAGCCCCGCGCCGTCACCGCGCCGCTCCGTGCCGGGACCCTGGCTGAACCGCTCGAACAGCCGCGGTACGAAGTCGGCCGGCACCCCGTCGCCGTGGTCGCACACCGAGACCTCCAGCCACCGGTGGCTCCGGGCCACCGCCCGGGTGACGACCGGCGGGCGGCCGTGCGTGAAGGCATTCTCCAGACAGTTGGTGAGCATCTCCGAGAAGGCCAGCCGGTCCACCCGCGCGACCAGCCGGGGCGAGCACGACAGCCGTACCGCCTCGGCCTCCTCCGTGACATCGCCCAGCCGCTCGATCAGGAACGGCAGTACGTGGATGTCCTCGGGAACGGCGTGCGGGGCGCCGGCATCGATGCGCGCCGCGGTGAGCAGCTTGCGCACCAGCGCCTGGAGGTGGGTGATGCGTTCGGCGATCCGGTTCATGGCCTCGGTCCGCGTCTGCTCCGAGAGCTCCGCCCGGCGGTCGCGCAGCGTGTCGACGAGCACGGCGACGGCGGCCAGCGGGTTGTGCAGCTGGTGGGCGGCCACCGCCACGATCACGTTCTGCCGCTCCAGCGCCGCTTCGAGCGCGAGCTGGGCCTGCCGCCGCCGGGTGATGTCGCGCAGCGCCGCGACGTGCAGCGTGTCGGACTCCAGCAGCGCGGTGGTGACCCGCATCTCCACCACCCGCACTCTTCTGTCCGGGAGCATCAGGTCGATGGTGGTCTCCCCGACGACGAGGGGGAAGCCGAACTCCCTGCCGACCAGTTCGTCGGCGGACCGGTCGAACAGCTCCTCGGCGGCCGGGTTGCAGAACAGGATGAGCCCGTTCGCGTCGACCGCCAGGATGCCGTCCGCCGTCGCCGAGACGATCACCTGCCGGATGTCGTCGGGACCGGCGCCGTGATTCCCGTCCGCGGCCGCGCCGCCGGGGCGCGCATGGTTGTCGTCAGCCATCGGGGTCCACCCGTGGGGCCGGCGCACGACCGTCGGCCGCGCCGTACGGGTCGGCCGTGAACACGGGCGCGCCGTATCCGGCCAGTACGGAGGAGACGCCGTGCAGCGGGTCGCCGATGTGCAAACCCGTACTGTCGATGGTGACTTCGCGGATGCGGTGGTCGTGGGCCGAGCCGCGGGTCTGCAGCACCGCGATCGCCCGGCGCGCCCGGCCGGCCGTCTCCACGTAGCGCAGCAGGACCGACACATCGGTGAGGCTGTCGATCCGTGCGGCGATGCCCGGGCCGGCGTTCGAGGGCGTGCGGTCGGCGGGCAGGGAAGTGACCAGGGTGGTGATGGCACGGGGCCGCAGCACCGCGCCCAGCGCGACGAAGAAGTCCAGCAGCGCCCGCGGGGTGGCGATGCGTTCCAGCGCGGAAAGGGTGTCGATGACGAGCCGCGAGGGCCGGAACTCCTCCACCACCCGCCGCACCAGGATGAAGTGGTCCTCCAGCGACGAGGTCTCGGGGTACTCGGACACCACTTGCAGCAGGCCGGTCGCCTCCATGGCGGACAGGTCCATGCCCCAGCCCGACGCGTTGCGGTTCAACTGCTGGCGGGTCTCGTCGAAGGTGTACAGCAGGCAGCGCTCGCCCGCCTCCACACCGGCGGCGACGAACCGCAGCGCGGTCAGCGTCTTGCCGACCCCCGTCGGGCCGGTGAGCAGGACAATTGCGTCGCGGTAGACCCCGCCGCCGCACATCTCGTCCAGATCCGGGAAGCCGGTGGAGACCCGGTCGCGGACCACGGCACCCTCGTGCGGCGCGAGGAACGCCAGGGGGACGATGACGATGCCGTCCTGTGGGTCGATGGTGAACAGCCATTCGCCGGTACGGTGCGGGCCGCCGCGGAGCTTGACGATCTCCACGGTCCGGCGCCGCCGTTCCTGGACCAGGTTGTTGCGCAGCACGATGACGTTGTTCAGGGCGAACTCCTCCACGCCGAACCGGGAGATGCTGCCGTACTCCGTCTCCCGCTCCGTGGTGATCACCGAGGTGACGCCGAGCGACTCCAGGGACTCCGCCACGCGCAGCAGTTCCTGCCGGACGGTGGCCTGGCCGGGGAAGCGCAGGAAGACCGTGCCCAGCGAGTCCATCGAGACCCGTTTGGCGCCGATCGCGTGGACGGCGTGGCCGATCCTGGCCGCCAGCGCGTGGAAGTCGTACGCGCCGATGATGGCCCCCTCCTCCGTGCTCGTGGCGGAGGCGTCGACGAAGGCCCATTTCCCGGCCCGCTCCCACTCCGCGATCGTGAGCCCCAGCGAGAGCGCGTTGCGCCGGGTGTCCGCCGGCGGTTCTTCGAAGGTGACGAACACCCCCGGCTCGTCGTGGACCTGTATCCCCCGGGCGAGGAATTCGGTGGCGAACAGTGTCTTGCCGCTGCCGGCCGTGCCGGTGACGAGCGTGCACCGGCCCGCGGGCAGCCCGCCCAGCGCGACCTGGTCGAAGCCGTTGATGCCGGTGGCCACCCGTGAGACCGGTCCGTTGCCCGATGTCATGGCCGTACCTCCTCGGAGTGGGAGCTGGCGTCCGGCAGGCCCAGGGCGAGGGCGGTGCGGTGGTGGTCGGAGAGGTCACCGATGACCCGCCGCTGTGGTGACGGGCTGAGCCTGACGACCGTGGGTGTGGCCAGGATCCGTCCTTCCTCCGCCAGTTCGGGCCGCTCGACGGCATCCACTATCTGGAGGTCGTACTGATGGCGCAGCCGGCTGTCACACAGCAGACGCAGGTTGGCCACGGCTTCCTGGGACCGGACGGTCTGCCCGGCGATGAAGAGCCTGAAAGAGTAAGTGGTCACGTGGGACGACCTCCTGCTAGCTGTCGTCCGCTGGTGCTCGGGGCGGAGCAGCCCTGGGGGCCCACTGTCCTCCGAAAGCCGGCCCGCTGCCAGACGGGGACGGCATTCCGGCCCGCCGCAGTGCGCGGTCCACAGACCCGGCGGCGCCCCGCGCGGACGGCGCCGCCGGACTAGGCTGGATCCGGTCGACAGGGTGGGGTGGCCACGATGACCAAGGTGCTGGTGGTCGAGGACCAGCGGGCGCTCGCCGACGCGCTGGAGCTGGCCATCGCCGCCCAGCCGGACCTGGAGTGCGTGGGCGCGGTCGGCACGGTCGAGGCCGCGCTGCCGCTCGCCGCCGCGGGCGCGGACACCGTCCTGATGGACATTCACCTCCCGGGCGCCGACGGCATCGAAGGGACCGCGGCGCTCAAGGCGGCCCACCCCGGGATCCGCGTGCTGATCCTCACCGGGGACACCGATCCCGCGGTGCTCGCCGCGGCCACGGCGGCCGGTGCCGCCGGGTTTCTGTCCAAGGCCAGCGCGCTGTCCGACATCCTCGCCGCGGTGCGGGCACCGGCCGGCGGGCACCTGCTGGTCGAGAGCGCGGCGCTGGCGGCGCTGCTCGGCCCGGCCGACGGAGGCCGGAACGGGCAGGAGGAGGCGGTGCCGGCCCGCCTGACGGCACGTGAACGGGAAGTGCTGCGGCTGCTGGGGGAGGGGATGAGCCCCCGGGCGATCGCCGAACGCCTCGTCATCAGCCGGCACACCGCCCGTGGCCACGTGAAGAACGTGCTGATGAAACTGGGCGTCCACAGCCAGCTGGAGGCGGTGGTCGCGGCCACCCGCGCCGGGCTGCTGCCCGATGACTGAAATCCGGCCCGTTTGAGGGGTTCCGCCCGGACCGTTTGAGGGTTCTCGCCGGGCGTCCCGCCGCCTAATTTCGGAGAGAGGGCGGGACATCACGAGGAAGGCAGGTCCGAGGCGATGACGGATCAGGAACGGGCTTTCGCCGAAGTATCGGGGTTCTCGGCTGCCCTGGCGACCATCCCCTCCACCGGCGACCTGCTGCAGGACCTCGCGCAGCGTTCCGCCGCCGCGCTCGCCGTACGGAGCACCGGGGTCTTCCTGGTACGGGAAGGGGAGCTGCACCCCGTCGGCGTACTGGACGGGATGGCGGCCGAACTGGCCGACGTCCAGGCACAGGAGCGCTGCGGACCGTGCTTCGAAGCGCTCCGTACCGTACAGCCGGTCACCGTTCCCGACCTGGCGCGGGACGCGGCGCGGTGGCCCGGCTACGGCGAGCGGGTGCTCGAACTGGGCGTGGCGGCGACGGCCAGTCTGCCGCTGCACTTCAACGGCGAGGCGCTCGGGACGCTGGGCCTCTACCACAACGCGCCGCGGCCCTGGTCCGCCACCGACCTCGCCTGCGTACGGGTGCTGATCGACATGGCCGTCGGCTACCTCGCGGTGGCCGCCGACCGGGACCGCCAGCGCCGGGTGGCGGAGCAGCTGCAGCACGCGCTCGACAGCAGGGTCGTCATCGAACAGGCCAAGGGCATGCTCGCGGCCGAGCGCCGGATCCCGACCGGAGAGGCGTTCGAGCTGCTGCGCGGGTACGCGCGCCATCACCGCGCCAAGCTGCGCGACACGGCCGAGGCGGTGGTCGACGGCGGACTGCGCCCCTGACGACGGGGCGGCGAGGGGGAGCGTACCGGGCAGGACGCGCCGCCCGGCAGCGGCGCGTCAGTGCGGAATACCGTCGATCAGTTCGCGGGCGCCCTGGCGGAGCAGCGCGACGGCGACCGAGGTGCCCAGGGTGGCGGGGTCCAGTCGGCCCGCCCACTCGTGGGCGTTGAGCACGGTCTTGCCGTCGGGGGTGAACACGCAGGCCCGGAGTGACAGCTCGCCGCCGCGTTCCGACCTGGCGTAGCCGGCGATGGGGGAGTTGCAGTGCCCCTGGAGGACGTGCAGGAACATCCGCTCGGCCTGTGTCTCGCGGTGCGTTTCCGGGTCGCCGAGGCCGGAGACCGCGTCGATGGTCTCGGTGTCGTCCTCGCGGCACTGGAGGGCGAGTACGCCGGCGCCGATCGGCGGGCACATCGTGTCGACGGACAGCACCTCGGTGATCACGTCGGGGCGGTTGATGCGGTGCAGTCCGGACACCGCGAGGAGCAGCGCGTCGGCCTCCCCGGCGTGCAGCTTCTCCATGCGCCGGTTGGCGTTGCCGCGCATCGGGACGGTCTCCAGGTGCGGGTGCGACGCGGCGAGCTGGGCGCGGCGGCGTACGGAGGAGGTGCCGATGCGGGTGCCCGGGGGCAGCTCGTCCAGGGTGAGACCGCCGGGGTGGATCAGGGCGTCCCGTACGTCGTCGCGCTTGAGGAACGCGGCGAACGTGGTGCCGGCCGGCAGCGGCCGGTCGGCCGGGATGTCCTTGACGCAGTGCACCGCGAGGTCCGCTTTCCCGGACAGCAGCGCCGCGTCCACCTCCTTGGTGAACGCGCCCTTGCCCTCGACCGCTGAGAGGTCACCCATCCAGCGGTCACCGGTGGTGGTCACCGGGACGACCTCGGTGGCGATGCCCGGGTGCAGCGCGGCGAGTTCGGTACGGACGCGCTCCACCTGGGCCAGGGCCATGGGGGAGGAGCGGGAGACGATACGGATCAGCTCAGGGGCGGACATGGAGCCACGATAGCCCCGCCCGGCCCCTCCCACCGCCCGGGCCCCGACTCGTAGCGCAAAACTTCGAAGATATCGTCATTCCGCTCGGACCGCCGGTCGCGGCCGGGTGCTCGGCGGGTCTTGATTCCGGTTGATAGGACGCCTCCAAGTGAGCCGGCGGCTCGACGGGAAGGCGATGATTTCCCATGCACGTGGCCAGGACTGCAGCCACCGCCCTTTCCTCTGTCCTCGTCCTGATAATTCCTGCCGCAATCGTGGTCAGCGGAATGGCGGATATGCGTCCCGGTGAGGCCGGGACGCACACGGAAGAAGCCGCGCTGTACGGCGGTGCTGCCCGGCCGGCCGCGGCCCGGGCAGGCCACCGGGCGCCTGTCGCGGCCGGCCGGAAGGTCCGGGTCTCTCCGGTCGGGCTGGAGGGGCAGGCCGCCACGTTCGTCGTGGCGGGGCTGACGGAGCAGCGCTTCGAGGCCGCGGCCCGGGCCTCCCGGGCCAGCTCAGAGGCGCGGAGCACGGCGCTGGAAGAGCGGCGGCGGGCAGCGGCCAGAAAGCGCGCCGAGGCCAGGGAGCGGCTGGACGCGACGGGGCCGGCCGGGTGGATCCGTTCGTGCCTGCGGGTCACGGGATCACCCGAATACTGGTACGCGGGACTGTGGACGATCGCCCGCAGGGAATCCGGATTCGACCCGAACGCTTTCAATGGATGGGACGCCAACGCGGTGGCGGGCGAGCCGTCCCAGGGGCTTTTCCAGACGACCATGGGAACGTTCCGGGCGCATCATCAGCCCGGTACGGCATGGGACATCAATGACCCGGTGGCGAATTGCGCGGCGGCCGTGAATTACATCAAGGCGCAGTACGGCGACATCTCACGGGTGCAACAGGCCGATGCGGGCAGCCCGCCGAAGGGCTATTAGCCCTGCTCGGCCAGGCGCCGCAGGAGGGCGCCCGCCTCCAGTACCCGGCGGACGTCCTCCGGGGGCAGCGTGCCGAGGCGCCCGGCGAGCGCCTCGGCCTCGCTCTGTGCCACGTCGTTCAGCGCGCGGACGCCGTTCTCGGTGATGACGACGCGTGCCGCGCGCCCGTCGGTGGGGTCCGGTGCCCTGCGGACCAGCCCTGCCGACTCCAGGCTCGCCACCGCGGCCGTGGCCGTCGGCTGCGAGCAGGGGATGCGGTCGGCCAGTACGCCGATGCGGGACGGGCCGAGCTGGGTGAGGAGGGCGAGGACGATGAGCTGGGTGGGCGGGACGCGGCGGCCCGGGACGGCCCTGCCCAGGCTGCGCAGCAGCCGGTGCAGCGTCACGACCAGTTCGAGCGCGTCCTCTTCACCGACCGTGCTCAGCGCCGTCCCGTCGCCGACCGCCACGCCACCGTCCACCCGTCTGTCGTCCATCGACCTGCCTCGATCAGGTCAAGAGAGTGTAATGGCCGGCGAGTACATGTCCATCCAGAGGGCCAGGTCCAGGGTGCGTTCGAGGCCGCGCCGGGACGCCTGGGTGATCTGCGGGACGTCGACCTTGACGGCGCGCTGCAGCCAGTCGCGGCTGACCAGGTCGAACACCGGGTGCGAGGGCTTGGCGAGCAGGTCCTTGAGGTGGCCCTGGAGGGCGACGGCGTACTTCGGGTCCTGTGTGGAGGGGTACGGACTCTTCACCCGGTCGTACACCGACCTGGGCAGCACGTCGGCGGTGGCCTCGCGCAGCAGGCTCTTCTCCCGGCCGTCGAACGACTTCAGGCTCCACGGGGTGTTGTAGACGTACTCCACGAGCCGGTGGTCGCAGAACGGCACCCGCACCTCCAGGCCGACGGCCATGCTGGCCCGGTCCTTGCGGTCCAGCAGGACGCGGACGAACCGGGTGAGGTGCAGGTAGCAGATCCTGCGCATGCGGTACTCGAAGTCGCTCTCGCCGTCGAGCCGCCGCACGTCCTTGACGGCCGTGTCGTAGCTGTCCTGGATGTAACTGCCCAGGTCCATCGCCTTGGTGACGCCCTCGGTGAGGATGTTGCCGTCGTCGCCGAAGTGCTCGGCGAACTGCACCAGCCAGGGGAAGGTGTCGGCCTCGCGCGCCTTGGGGTCGAAGAACTGCTTGTACCCGCCGAAGACCTCGTCGGCCGACTCGCCGGACAGCGCCACCGTCGAGTGCTCGCGGATCGCCTTGAACAGCAGGTACAGCGAGGCGTCCATGTCGCCGAGGCCCATCGGGATGTCCCGGGCGCGGATCATCTTGGAGCGTACTTCGGGGTCGGCGAGCTGGTCCGAGTTCAGGACGATGTCCTGGTGGTCGGTCTTCGCGGCGCGCGCCACGTCGTGCACGAAGGGGGTGTCCGGGGTGTCGCGGAGCGCGTCCGGGGTGAAGTTCTCGGTCTGGCCCACGAAGTCGACGGCGAAGCTGCGGACCGTCCTGTCCTCGGCGGCCAGCTGCTGTGCGGCGAGCGCGGTCATCGCGGAGGAGTCCAGGCCGCCGGAGAGCAGGGTGCAGCGGGGGACGTCGGCGACGAGCTGGCGGCGCACGATGTCGTCCAGCAGTGACCGCACATGGGCGATCGAGGTCTCCCGGTCGTCGGTGTGCTGCTTGGTCTCCAGCGTCCAGTAGACGCGGGTGCGCAGACCGTTCCTGGTCAGCGTGACGACCGTGCCGGGCTCGACCTCGCGCATGCCCTCGTACACGGCGTGGCCGGGGGTCTTGACGAAGGCGAACAGCTCGCGCAGGCCGTCCAGCGTCACGGTGGGCGTGACCTGCGGGTTGGCGAGGATGGCCTTGGGCTCGGAGCCGAAGAGCACGCCGTCGTCGGTTTCGTAGTAGTAGAAGGGCTTGATGCCCATCCGGTCGCGGATCATCACGAGCTTCTGCTCGCGGCTGTCCCAGATGGCGAAGGCGTACATGCCGTTGAGGCGTTCGGCGACGGCCTCGCCCCACTCCAGATAGCCGTGCAGGACGACCTCGGTGTCGGAGTCGGTGGTGAAGCGGTGGCCGCGGGCGGCCAGTTCCTTGCGCAGTTCGGAGAAGTTGTACGCCTCTCCGGAGTAGACCATCGCGACCGGTCCGTCGGGGGTGTCGACGGTCATCGGCTGGCGGCCGCCCGGCAGGTCGATGATGGCGAGCCGGCGGTGACCGAGGGCCGCCGGGCCCTGGACCCAGGTCCCGGCGTCGTCCGGGCCGCGGCAGGACATGGTCTCGGTCATGGCGTCGACGGTGGCCTGTTCGGACCGCAGGTCACGCTGGTAGGCGACCCATCCGGCGATTCCGCACATGCTGCTCCTCCGAATCCGACCCCGGGCTGGTGCATTGGGGGGCGGCCGGAAAACGGCATGCGTCAGCGGCCGGACACCCAGGGTCACGTGTATCGAACACCTATGTATCGAGCATGTGACAGCCGGATGTCGTACGTCAACAGGGGTATGGGGGTCGGATGCGGCTGACCGGGCCGAAGGTAAAACGGGTGCCAAGTGCCGGTATACGGGCGGCATTTGGGCGGTCATGGAAGTGCCGCGGCCACTCGCTGTGGCCGCGGCACGCGGGGGTCAGCCGGCGACCGGCTGCGCTGCCCGCATCAGCTCGCGGCGCGCCTTCATGAACGGGCGCGGGCGGTTGAGGGCGAGTACCGCCGTGGTGTGGCCGTCGCGCTCGTACGCGGCGAGGAAGCTGCGGTCCTCGGGGGAGCCGTCGATGACCCGCACGGTGTCCGTGGGCAGCCGCCGCCCGGCGAACTGGATGCGGACGCCGTACTGGTCGGACCAGAAGTACGGCACGGTGCGGTGCGCCAGGAGGGTCTCGCCCGCGAGGAGATTGTGGACGGCGGTGGCGGCCTGTTCGGTCGCGCTGGTCCAGTGCTCGGTGCGGGAGCCGCCGACCCGGGCCACGTCGCCGACCGCGACGACGTGCGGCAGCGCGGTCACGCACCCGGCGTCGCAGACCACCCCGTCGTCCAGGGCCAGCTCGGAACCGGCCAGCCAGTCGGTGTTCGGGCGGACGCCGATGCCGACGACGACGGTGTCGGCGGGCAGTACCCGTCCGTCGGCCAGCTCGACACCGGTGACGCGGCCGCCGGGCTCGCCCCGCAGCGCCGCGACGCCCGTACCGGTGACCAGCGCGACCCCGTGATCCCCGTGCAGGGCCGCGCAGACCCCGGCCATCTCCTCGCCGAGCTGCGGCAGCAGCGGGAGCGGCGCGGCCTCGACGACCGTGACGTCGTGGCCGAGCGCGGCGCACGAGGAGGCGACCTCGGCGCCGATGAAGCCGCCGCCGATCACCACGACCCGCACCGGGCCGCCGGCCAGGTCGGCGCGGAGCGCCTGGGCGTCGTCGAGGCTGCGCAGGGTGTGCACCCCGGCGAGCTCGGGCCCCGGCAGCCGGCGCGGGGTGGCGCCGGTGGCGATGACCACCCCGTCGGTGGCGAGGGACCGGCCGTCCGCCAGGACCACCGACCGGCCGTCGGCGCCCAGCCCGGCGGCGCGCGTCCCGAGCAGCCACTCCGCGTCCAGCTCGGCGACCTCCTCGGCGTCCGCCAGGGCGAGGTCTTCCTGCCCGGTCATGCCCTTGAGGAAGTCCTTGGAGAGCGGCGGCCGGTCGTACGGGCGGTGGCACTCGTCCCCGACGATCACCAGCCGGCCCTCGAACCCCTGGGAACGCAGCGCTCTCGCGGCGTACAGTCCGGCCAGCGAGGCTCCGACGACGGTGACCGTCCTCATGCGGCGGTGCCTTCCTGGGCGGCGTGGTGCACGTAGATCATGCCGTTCTCCACGGTGACGGAGTGGGTGCGGACGGCCCGCCTGGCGGGCAGGCAGGTCGGCATGCCGGTGCGCAGGTCGAACGACGCGGCGTGCAGCGGGCATTCGACCAGGCAGCCCTCCAGCCAGCCGTCGGCGAGCGAAGCGTCCTGGTGGGTGCAGGTGTCGTCGATGGCGTAGATCTCGCCGTCGGCATTGAAGACGGCGATCGGAGGTGCGGTGTCGATGCGAAGGGACTCGCCTGCGGGCAGGTCATCGAGGTGGCAGACGGGAATCACGGGGCCCCCCTCTTACTGTTCGGTATAGTTGAGTTCCGCGATGCGCACGGCGAAGCGCTCTGCGCAACAGAATCCAAGCCGGGAGCCCGCGCGTCAAGCGCCTCCCTTCAGAAGCCGGCCCGCATCGGGTCGCGCCAGGTGGTGAGATCGGATGACGGACAACGCGAAGGACACGTCGGAGGCCAGGTCAGCGCAGAAATCAGCCCGCGGAGCGGGGAGTTCCGTGCAGTCGGTGGACCGTGCGGTCACGGTGCTGGAAATCCTTGCCCGGCACGGTGAGGCAGGGGTGACCGAGGTCGCCGACGAGCTCGGCGTGCACAAGTCGACGGCCTTCCGGCTGCTCGGCGTGCTGGAGAACCGCGGGCTGGTCGCCCAGGAGCAGGAGCGCGGCAAGTACTACCTCGGCGCCGGGGTGCTGCGGCTGGCCGGGGCCGCCGCGGTGCGCCTGGACATCTCGCAGGAGGGCGCGCCGATGTGCCGGCTGCTCGCCGACGAGCTGGGCGAGACGGCCAACATCGCGGTGCTGGACAACGGCGCCGCGGTCAACATCATGCAGGCCCGGGGCCCGGCCTCGGTCACCGCGCAGAACTGGCTCGGCCGCCGCACCCCGCTGCACGCGACCTCCAGCGGCAAGGCGCTGCTGGCGTTCCAGCCGGGCCCGGTGCAGGACGCCGCGCTCGCCCGGAAGCTGCCGCGGCTCACCGACCGGACCATCACCTCCGTCGCGGAGCTGCGCGAGCAGCTCGCCGAGGTGGTGCGCAACGGCTTCGCGGTGGCGATCGAGGAGCTGGAGCTGGGGCTGCACGCGGTGGCCGCGCCGGTGCGTGCGCACGACGGCCAGGTGATCGGCGCGATCAGCGTCTCGGCGCCCGCGTACCGGCTGGAGCCCGACCGCATCCCGGAGGTCGCCAAGCGCACGGTCGAGGCGGCACGGGAATTGTCCCGGCGGATGGGGCACGGGAGTTGATCTTCCGCGACTAGACGGTTCGCCCATGCGCAGGAGTGACGCGGGGTCGGTGCCCACCGGCCCCGCGTCTGTGCGTTCCGAGCGTGCGCGGGCTTTTACCAACGGTTAACTCCAACCCCTTGACGCCGCCGAGACGGCGTTCCCAGTATGTCTCTCATCGCGCAACGAGTCGTGCAGTGCGCAACACTGAGGGGTAGGGGCATGCCACACGAAGTCCGTGCTGTGGTCGCGACGAAAAAGGGTGCACCGGTCGAGGTGCAGCCGATTCTGGTGCCGGACCCGGGCCCGGGGGAAGCACTCGTCTCCGTACAGGCGTGCGGGGTCTGCCACACGGATCTGCACTACCGGGAAGGTGCCGTGGGCGACGACTTCCCGTTCCTGCTCGGGCACGAGGCGGCCGGGGTGGTCGAGGCCGTGGGGGACGGCGTCACCGACCTGCTGCCCGGCGACTACGTCGTGCTCGCCTGGCGCGCGCCCTGCGGCACCTGCCGTTCCTGTCGCCGCGGCCGCCCCTGGTACTGCTTCGACTCGCGCAACGCGGCCCGGCCGATGACGCTGCTCGACGGCACCCCGCTCACCCCGGCCCTCGGCATCGGCGCCTTCGCCGAGAAGACGCTGGTCGCCGCCGCACAGGCGATCAAGGTCGACCCGGCGGCCCGCCCCGAGGCCGCGAGCCTGATCGGCTGCGGCGTGATGGCCGGCTACGGCGCGGCCGTGAACACCGGAAACGTGCAGCGCGGCAACACCGTCGCGGTCATCGGCTGCGGCGGCGTCGGCAACGCGGCGATCGCGGGCGCCTGCCTCAACGGCGCGCGCAAGGTCATCGCCATCGACGTCGACGACAGAAAGCTCGACCAGGCCGAGAAGTTCGGCGCCACGCACATCATCAACTCCCGCGGTACGGACCCGGTGGAGGCGGTGCGCGCCCTGACGGGCGGGGTCGGCGTGGACATCGCGATCGACGCGGTGGGCCGCCCGGAGACGTACACGCAGGCGTTCTACATGCGCGACCTCGCCGGCACCCTCGTCCAGGTGGGCGTGCCCGAGCCCGGCATGAAGGTCGAGATCCCGCTCAGCGACATCTTCTCGCGCGGCGGCGCCCTCAAGTCCTCCTGGTACGGGGACTGCCTGCCCAGCCGCGACTTCCCCGACCTGATCGACCAGTACCTGTACGGGCTGCTCGACCTCGAAAGCTTCGTCACCGAGCGGATCTCCCTGGAAGAGGTGGAGGCCGCCTTCGACACCATGCGCGGCGGCCGCGTCCTGCGCTCCGTGGTCGTCCTCTGAGGGACGCCACTCCCCGTACGTCCTGCCTGACCCGAAGGAGGGGCATGTCCCGCATACCCGCCACCGACGCCCGCGTGGTCGTGATCGGCGCCGGCATCGTCGGCTGCTCGCTCGCCGACGAACTGACCGCGCGCGGCTGGCGCGACGTCACCGTCCTCGAACAGGGCCCGCTCCCGGCCCCCGGCGGCTCCACCTCGCACGCCCCCGGGCTGGTCTTCCAGACCGGCCCGTCCAAGACCATGACCGAGTTCGCCGCGTACACGGTCGAGAAGTTCAACTCTCTCGAGGTCGACGGTCTGCCCTGCTTCAACCCGCTGGGCGGGCTGGAGCTCGCCACCACCCCCGAGCGCTGGGCCGACCTGCACCGCAAGGCCGGGCTCGCCGCCTCCTGGGGCGTACGCGCCGAACTGATCACCCCGGCCGAGTGCAAGAAGTACTGGCCGATGCTGGACGAGGACAAGGTCCTCGGCGGGCTCCACACGCCCGACGACGGCCTGGCCCGCGCCCTCCTCGCCTGCCGCGCCCAGATCACCCGCGCCGAGTCCCGCGGCGCCCGCTTCCTGGACCGGCACACCGTCACCGGCATCGAGCAGGAGAACGGCCGGGTCACCGGCGTCGTCACCGACCGCGGCACCTTCCCCGCCGACCACGTCGTCTCGGCGGCCGGCTTCTGGGGCCCGGTGATCGGCAAAATGGCCGGAGTGGACGTGCCGCTGCTGCCGCTCGCCCACCAGTACGCCAAGACCGCGCCGCTGCCGGAGCTCGACGGCGTCAACGACCCGCGTACCGAGGCCAGCAAGCCGATCCTGCGCTTCCAGGACCGCGATCTGTACTACCGCGAACACACCGACCGCATCGGCATCGGCTCCTACGCGCACCGCCCGATGCCCGTCGACCCCAACGCCGTGCCCGCCTTCGACGACGCGCCGATCATGCCGTCCTCGCTGCCCTTCACCGAAGAGGACTTCGCGCCGAGCTGGGAGGACAGCGTCGGCCTGCTCCCCGCGCTCGGGGAATCCCGCGTCGAGGAGGGCTTCAACGGCGTCTTCTCCTTCACGCCCGACGGCATGCCGGTCCTCGGCGAATCCCGTGAGGTGCGCGGATTCTGGCTCGCCGAGGCGGTCTGGGTCACCCACTCCGCGGGCGTGGCGCGCGCCGTCGCGCAGTGGATGACCGACGGCCGTCCCGACATCGACATTCACGAGTGCGACCTGTACCGCTTCGAGGAAGCCCAGCGCTCGCCCGCGTACATCGAGGACCGCGGCGCCCAGAACTTCGTCGAGGTCTACGACGTCCTGCACCCGCTCCAGCCCATGGAGCAGCCCCGCCCCCTTCGCGTCAGCCCCTTCTACGCCCGCCAGCAGGAGCTGGGCGCGTTCTTCCTGGAGGGCGGCGGCTGGGAGCGCCCGCACTGGTACGAGGCCAACGCCCCGCTCACCGAGGGCCTCGAACTGCCCGAGCGGGACGCCTGGTCGGCGCGGTACTGGTCGCCGATCGCCGCGGCCGAGGCCAAGGCGACGCGCGAGAAGGTCGCGCTGTACGACATGACGCCGCTGCGCCGGCTGGAGGTCACCGGGCCCGGCGCGCGCGCCTTCCTCCAGCGCATGTCCACCAACCAGCTCGACAAGAAGCCCGGCGCGGTCACCTACACGCTGCTGCTGGACGAGACGGGCGGCGTCCGCTCCGACCTCACCGTGGCCCGGCTCGCGCCCGACCGCTTCCAGATCGGCGCCAACAGCGGCTCCGACCTGGACTGGCTCCTGCGGCACGCACCCGAGGGAGTCCACATCCAGGACATCACCTCCGGCACCTGCTGCATCGGCGTCTGGGGCCCGCTCGCCCGCGACCTGGTCCAGCCGCTCACCCGCGACGACTTCTCGCACAAGGGCTTCGGCTACTTCAAGGCCAAGCAGACCTACCTCGAGCACGTCCCCGTCACGGCCATGCGGCTGAGTTATGTGGGCGAGCTGGGCTGGGAGCTGTACACCACCGCCGACCTGGGCCTGCGCCTGTGGGACACGCTGTGGGAGGCCGGGCAGCAGTACGGCGTGATCGCGGCCGGGCGGTCGGCCTTCAACAGCCTCCGGCTGGAGAAGGGCTACCGCTCCTGGGGCCACGACATGACGACCGAGCACGACCCGTACGAGGCGGGCGTCGGCTTCGCCGTCCGCCCCGCCAAGGGCGACTTCCTCGGCCGCGCCGCCCTGGAGGGCCGCAGCGAGGAGACGGCCCGCCGCAAACTGACCTGCCTCACCCTCGACGACCCGGCCGCCGTCGTCCTCGGCAAGGAGCCGGTGTATGTGGACGGCGCGCCCGCCGGCTATGTCACCTCCGCCTCCTACGGCTACAGCATCGGCCGCTGCGTCGCCTACGCCTGGCTGCCGGCCTCCGCCGCCGTCCCCGGCACCGCCGTGCACGTGGAGTACTTCGGCGAGAAGGTCGCCGCGACCGTCGCCGAGGAACCGCTGTTCGACCCGGGCATGACCCGCATCCGCAAGTAGCGCTCGGAAGAAGTAGTTGGCTTGAGGAGACGTACATGACGACCACGCCCGAACTCGCTTCGCCCGTCACGTCCAGCCTGATCACCACCCTGCCCGGCACCTCCTACACCGACCCGGAGACCTTCCGGCAGGAGCAGGAGAAGATCTTCGAGCGGCTGTGGTTCTGCGCCGTGCGCAGCGCCGACCTGGAGAGGCCCGGCGCCTTCCGCACCGTGCAGGTCGGCCGGGAGAACGTCCTGATCACCCGCAACCGCAAGGGGGAACTGCGGGCCTTCCTGAACATCTGCCGGCACCGCGGCGCCCGCCTGTGCACCGAGGAGTCCGGCGAGGCCCGCCGCAACCTCCAGTGCCCTTACCACGCCTGGACCTACGACTTCGACGGCAAGCTGATCGCCGCGCCCAACCTGACGTCGATGCCGGACATCGACCGCACCGAGCGCGGCCTGGTCACCGTCCCGCTGCGGGAGTGGCTCGGCTACGCCTGGGTCTGCCTGGCCGACGAGCCGCCCTCCTTCGAGGACACGGTGATCGGCGCGGCCGTCGAGCGGCTCGGCGACGCCGCCTCCATCGAGCGGTACCGCACCGAGGGCCTGGCCCTGGGCAAGCGCATCACCTACGACGTGGCGGCCAACTGGAAGCTCATCATCGAGAACTTCATGGAGTGCTACCACTGCGCCACCATCCACCCCGAACTCACCGACGTGCTCCCGGAGTTCGCGGACGGCTTCGCCGCGCAGTACTACGTCGGGCACGGCGCCGAGTTCGCGCCGGAGGCCGAGGGCTTCACGGTCGACGGCAAGGGCGGCTTCGGCCGGCTCCCGGAGATCGCGGAGGACCAGGACCGCCGGTACTACGCGATCACGGTCCGGCCGCAGGTCTTCGTCAACCTCGTGCCCGACCACGTCATCGTCCACCGGATGTTCCCGATGGCCGCCGACCGCACCGTCGTGGAGTGCGACTGGCTCTACCTCCCCGAGGTCGTCGAGTCCGGCGCCGACATCTCCACCTCCGTCGAGCTGTTCCACCGCGTCAACCAGCAGGACTTTGAAGCGTGCGAGCGGACCCAGCCGGCGATGGACTCGCGCGCGTACCGGGACGGCGGCGTGCTCGTGCCGAGTGAGCACCACATCGGCGCCTTCCACCAGTGGGTCACCGAGCAGCTGGAGGACAAGCGTGCCTGAGCTCTACATCGACGGGCGGTGGCAGTCGGCCGCCGCCGGCGGCACCCGAGAGATCCGCTGCCCCGCCGACCAGTCCCTCGTCGCGGTGGTCGATGAGGGCGACGCCACCGACGCCGACCGGGCCGTGGCCGCGGCCCGCCGCGCCTTCGACACCGGACTCTGGCCGCACACCACCGCGGCCCAGCGCGGCGCCAAGCTGCTGCGCGTCGCCGACCTCCTGGAGCGCGACAGGGCGGTCCTCGCCCGCGCCGAGTCGCTCGACACCGGCAAGCGGCTGGTGGAGAGCGAGCTCGACATGGACGACATCGCGGCCTGCTTCCGGTACTTCGGGCGCCTGATCACCGAGGAGGGGGACGCGGGCCGGAACGTCGACGCGGGCAGCGCCACGGTCGAGAGCCGCGTCGTGCACGAGCCGGTGGGCGTCTGCGCGCTGATCACGCCGTGGAACTATCCGCTGCTGCAGACCGCCTGGAAGGTCGCCCCGGCCCTCGCCGCCGGCAACACCTTCGTGCTCAAGCCCAGCGAGCTCACCCCGCACACCGCGATCCATCTGATGAAGCTGCTCGCCGAGGCCGGGCTGCCGGACGGCGTGGCCAACCTCGTCCTCGGTACCGGGCCGGAGGCGGGCGCCCCGCTCACCGTCCACCCCGACGTGGACCTGGTCTCCTTCACGGGTGGTCTGGCCACCGGGAAGCGGATCGCGGCCGCCGCTGCCGGCACGGTCAAGAACGTCGCCCTCGAACTCGGCGGCAAGAACCCCAACATCGTCTTCGCCGACGCCGACTTCGAGACGGCCGTCGACTACGCCCTGACCGCGATCTTCCTGCACTCCGGGCAGGTCTGCTCGGCCGGCGCCCGGCTGCTGGTCGAGGACTCCCTGCACGACCGTTTCGTCGACGAGGTGGTGCGCCGGGCCCGGGAGATCCGGCTCGGCGGCCCCTTCGACCCGGAGGCCCGCACCGGCCCGCTGATCTCCGCGGCGCACCGGGAGAAGGTCGAGGCGTACGTCGCCGCCGGGCTCGCCGAGGGCGCCGTGCTGCGCTGCGGCGGCGCCCGCCCCGACGACCCGGCGCTCGCGGACGGCTTCCACTATCTGCCGACCGTCCTGGACGACTGCACGGCCGGCATGTCGGTGGTGCGCGAGGAGTCCTTCGGCCCGGTCCTCACCGTCGAGCGCTTCACCGACGAGGACGAGGCGGTACGGCTCGCCAACGACACCGTCTACGGGCTGGCCGGCGCGGTGTGGACCACCGACCCGGCACGCGCGGACCGGGTCGCGGCCCGGCTGCGGCTCGGCACCGTATGGATCAACGACTTCCACCCCTATCTGCCGCAGGCGGAGTGGGGCGGCTTCAAGCAGTCCGGGACGGGCCGCGAGCTCGGCCCCACCGGTCTTGCCGAATACCGCGAGACCAAGCACGTCTGGCGCAACACCGCACCGAAGGCGCTCCACTGGTTCGACTGACCGACTGATCGACTGAGGAGAAGTGCTCTTGACGGATTCCCGAGCAGAAAGACCAGCACAGGACGCACCACCAGCACAGGACGACGACGGTCTCGCGGATTTCGGCTACCGCCCCGAACTCAAACGGACCCTCGGCAACTTCCACACCTTCGCCGCCGGTATCAGCTACATCTCCATCCTCACCGGCACCTTCCAGCTCTTCTACTTCGGTTTCGGGCACGGCGGTCCCGCCTACTGGTGGTCCTGGCCGATGGTCTTCGCCGGCCAGCTGATGATCGCGCTGTCCTTCGCCGAGCTGGCCGCCCGCCACCCCGTCGCGGGCTCGGTCTACAACTGGGCGAAACGGCTGGGCAATCCGCACATCGGCTGGCTGGCCGGCTGGATGATGCTGGTCGCCTCGATCGTCTCGCTCTCCGCCGTGGCCCTCGCCTACCAGCTCACGCTCCCGCAGATCTCCCCCGCCTTCCAGTTCATCGGGGACGGCACCGGGCGCTACGACATCGCCACCAACGGTGTGATCCTGGCCGGCGTACTGATCCTCTTCACCACCCTCGTCAACGCCTTCGGCGTGAAGCTGATGGCCCGCATCAACACCGCGGGCGTCTTCATCGAGCTGATCGCCACCGTCGTGCTGATCGTGCTCTTCGCCGTGCACGTGGTGCGCGGGCCCGACGTGGTGCTGGAGACCCACCACGCGGGCGACGGCCAGAGCTTCGGCTACCTCGGCGCCTTCCTCACCGCCTCGCTCGCCTCCGCGTACGTCATGTACGGCTTCGACACCGCCGCCTCGCTCGGCGAGGAGTCCCTGGACCCCTCCCGCAACGCGCCCCGCGCCATCCTCCGCGCCCTGCTCGCCTCCTTCGTGCTGGGCGGGCTGATCCTGCTGCTCGCCCTGATGAGCGTCGGCAGCCTGAACGGCGAGGGGCTGACCACCGACGGGCTGCAGTACATCGTCCTGGACGTGCTCGGCGACACCGTCGGCAAGGCGATGCTGTGGTGCGTCCTGATCGCCGTCACCGTCTGCGCGCTGGCCGTGCACACCGCCGCCATCCGGCTGGCCTTCGCCATGTCCCGCGACAACAACCTGCCGGCCGCCTCGCTGCTCGCCCGGGTCAGCCCGCGCTTCCAGACCCCGGTCCTGCCGGCCGTGATCGTCGGCGTGCTCTCGCTGGCCGTCCTGCTGATCAACATCCGCCAGCCGCAGATCTTCTCCGTCGTCACCAGTATCGGCATCATCATGATCTACGGCGCGTATCTGCTGGTCACCGTGCCGATGCTGATCGCCCGGCTGCGCGGCCGCTGGCAGCCCGCCCCCGGCCGCTTCACCCTCGGCCGCTGGGGCCTGCCGGTCAACATCCTCGCCGTCCTCTGGGGCGCCGGCATGATGATCAACCTCGCCTGGCCCCGCGCGGCCGTCTACAACGCGGCCCCGCCGTACCACTGGTACCTGCGCTGGGGCGCCGTCCTCTTCGTGGGCGCCGTCGCGGTCGGCGGCTTCGCGTACTACTGGCTGATCCAGCGCCACCGCACGGGCGTGCTCGCCGAACACGCGGCGCAGAACGACGCCGAACCCGACACCACAAGGAGCACTCCGACCCATGTCCACTGAAGAGTTCGACTATGTCATCGTCGGCGGCGGCACCGCGGGCAACGTCGTGGCCGCCCGCCTCAGCGAGGACCCCACGGTGACGGTGTGCGTCCTGGAGGCCGGCCCCTCCGACGTCGGTGACGACAACGTGCTGCGCCTGGAACGCTGGATGGGCCTGCTGGAGTCCGGATACGACTGGGACTACCCGGTCGAGCCCCAGGAGAGCGGCAACAGCTTCATGCGGCACGCCCGCGCCCGCGTCCTCGGCGGCTGTTCCTCGCACAACTCCTGTATCGCTTTCTGGGCCCCGGCCGAGGACCTCGACGGCTGGGAGGCGGCGGGCTGTACCGGCTGGGGCGCGAAGGACACCTTCCCGCTCTACCAGCGCCTGGAGTCCAACGACGCGCCCGGCGACCACCACGGCCGCTCCGGCCCGGTCACCCTGCGCACCATCAAGGGCGCCGACCCCTGCGGCTCGGCCCTGCTCGCCGCCTGTGCCGAACAGGGCATCCCCACCACCCCGTTCAACACCGGCAACACCGTGATACGCGGCGCCAACTGGTTTCAGATCAACTCCGACGAGAACAACATCCGGCAGTCCTCGTCCGTGGCGTACCTCCACCCGATCCTCGGCCGCCGCCCCAACCTGGAGGTGCGCACCGGCGTCCGCGCCAAGCAGCTGCTGATCGACGCGGACCGCCGCTGCACCGGCGCCACCTACCTCGACCCCGACCTGATCCACACCCGTACCGTCCGAGCCCGCCGCGAGGTCATCGTCTCCTGCGGCGCCATCGACACCCCCAAGCTGCTGATGCTCTCCGGCATCGGCCCGGCGGCGCACCTGCGCGAGACCGGCGTGGACGTGCTCGTCGACTCGCCCGGCGTCGGCGAGAACCTCCAGGACCACCCCGAGGGCGTCATCATGTGGGACGCCAAGCAGCCCATGGTGACCAGCTCCAACCAGTGGTGGGAGATCGGCATCTTCGCCGACACCGAAGAGGGCCTGGACCGCCCGGATCTGATGTTCCACTACGGCTCGGTGCCGTTCGACATGAACACCGCCCGGCACGGCTACCCGACCTCCGAGAACGCCTTCTGCCTCACCCCGAACGTCACCCGCGCCCGCTCCCGCGGCACGGTCCGGCTGCGCACCCGCGACTTCCGCGACAAGCCGAAGGTCGACCCGCGCTACTTCACCCACGAGCACGACGTACGGGTGATGACGTACGGGCTGCGCCTCGCCCGCGAGATCGCCGCGCAGCCGGCGCTGGCGGACTGGGCGGGCGCCGAGCTGGCCCCCGGCCCGGACGTGCGCACGGACGACGAGCTGCTGGACTACATCGCCAAGACCCACAACACCGTCTACCACCCCGCCTGCACGGTGAAGATGGGCGCCGACGACGACGCCATGGCGCCGCTGGACGCCCGGCTGCGCGTGAAGGGCATCCAGGGGCTGCGCGTCGCGGACGGCTCGGTCATGCCCGAGCTGGTCACGGTCAACCCGTGCATCACCACCATGATGATCGGCGAGAAGTGCGCCGACCTGCTCAAGGAAGACCGCTGAGAAGGGACCGCTAGCGGACCCGCTCAGCGGGCTTCCTTGCGGAACGGCGGCGGCGCCGTGCCGTCCACGACGGAGCGCGCCAGGTCGTGGAGGTTGCGCTGGTGCGCACGCGCGTACCGGCGCAGCTCCGCGAACGCCCCGTCCGTCGGGCAGCCGAACCGCTCGGCGAGTACCCCCTTGGCCTGCTCGATCACGATGCGGCTGCGCAGCGCCTGCTCCAGCTGCCGGGCGTGTTCACGGGTGCGCCGGTGCCGCAGGTGCAGCGCCGCGGCACCGACGAGCGCCGACACCGGCGCCGACCGGTCACCCGGCCACGGACCGGCCACGTCGGAGTACAGCACCAGCGCGCCCAACGGGGGCCCCGGCCGCGCACCGCCCGCGGCGCCGGGGCCTTTCTCGTACGCCACATCGGCCAGCGGCACCGTGCTGACCCGCAGAACCCCCAGCTCCCGCGCCCGCGCGGCGAACCGCGGCCAGCGGGCGTCCGCCGCGTCCTCCAGCGGCAGCTCCGCCGCCGGAGCGCCGGCCAGCGTGTCCCGTACCGGGCCCTCGCCCAGCTGCTCCTCCAGCTCCCGCAGCAGCTCGGCCCGCGGGCCCGAACCGGCGGTGACCTGCGGCCGGCCGGCCAGCACGGCCACCGCGTGCGGGGCCGGCTCACCGCCCAGCAGCCGCACGTACTCGACCAGGGAAGCGGCGTGCGTGGCCGGCTCCCGGTCCTCGGGCGAGGCCAGATCCAGCAGCGCACGGGTCAGCAGCCGCTCGCGCTCGGGCGCCGGACGACCCGCTTGCGGACACTGCGGCGGGCGAGGGGCGGTCGGGTCTGCCGCGTCCATGGCGAGGCGCGGCAGCGGAAATGCCTCCATTCGGACAGTCAATGCCTGCGCGGGGCCCGCCGATATCCATTTTGCGTAGCATATGGACACCAAGCGCAGTCGGCTGCTCACTGCGCCGGGGCAGTGTGAACGAGAACCTGAGGGACGGGGGCGGCGATGCCGGGGGTCCGCGGCCGCAGCACAGAACGGCGGGCGCAGTGCGGCCCGCGCACGTTCCGCACCTCCGACATCGAGCGTGCCCGTGCGTGGATCGCCGACATGCTGTCCTACCCGGTCGTACTGAACCCCCTCACCGACCCCGCCGACTTCGGCTTCGCCATGACCGCGCTGCGACTGGGCCCCGTCACCTTCGCCACCGCGACCTACGGCGCCGACGTCCTCAGCCGGAGCGAGGGGCTGGGCGTCGCGTACCACATCAACGTGCCGCGCAGCGGACAGGTGGTGCAGGCGCACCGCGGCGAGGTGTTCCGGGCCACCGCCACCGACGGCCGGGTCCCGGTCTTCGAGCCGACCGGCGCCCTCACCGGCGAACTGGACGCCGCGGCCGAGGTGCTGGCCATGGGATTCGACCGGCAGGCGGTGGAGAGCACGCTGGAGGAGCACCTCGAACACTCCGTGCGGCCGCTGCACTTCCCCGGCGGCCTGGACCCGTACCACGGCCGGGGGCTCACCCTGGTCTCCCTGGCCCGCGGTCTCGCCGGCGAACTGACCGCGCCGACCGGCCTCCTGGCCCATCCCTCGGTGGCGACGGGCCTCGCGGACGCGCTGCTCACCACGATGCTGTACGCCACCCCGCACCAGTACCGCGAAGAGCTCGCCGACCCGGCCACCCGCACCTGCCCGCGCCCGGTCAAGCGCGCCGTGGACGCCATGCAGGCCGACCCCGCACACCCCTTCACCGTCCTGGAACTGGCGCGGGTCGCCGGCGTCGCGCCGCGCTCCCTGCAGGCCGGCTTCCGGCAGCACCTGGAGACCACACCGCTGGCCTACCTGCGCCGGCTGCGGCTGGAGCGTGCCCACCGCGATCTGATCGACGCCGGCCCGGCCGTCTCGGTCACCGAGGTCGCGGGCCGCTGGGGCTTCACGCACCTGGGCCGCTTCGCGGCGGCTTACCACACCCGTTACGGCAGGCTTCCGTCCCAGGCGCACCGCCGCTGACGGCCCGCCGGGCCCAGTTCATTTCCCCTGGTGGGCGTCGCGCGCGGTGTCCACGAAGGCTTCCAGCGCGGCCCAGAAGGGGGAGTACGAGGCGTCGAACCGCTCCTCGGCGGCCGTCCACTCCGCCCCGCCCCCGCCGGCCGCCAGCGCCTGCTTGATCGCGGCGTGGAAGTCGCCTGTCTTCTTCTGGACCCTGAGCGCCGCGGCGGCCGCGGGCAGCGGCCCCTCCAGCTCCACGACCCGCGCGCAGCGGCGGAGCTTCGCGTACTCCGCCGTCTGGCGCTCGCTGAGCCGCTGCAGAGCCGCCGTGCTCCCCTCGGCGTCCGGCTGCCGCAGCACGTCCGAGACCTCCCAGAACAACTCGCCCATGATGTGCGCCTGTTCGATCAGGTCCAGGTAGGCGGTGCGGCGGCTCTCGCGGAGGCGTTCCCGGCGCTGGGAGTCCGCGGCGGTCTCGGCCTGGATGCGGGCCGCCCGGGTGTTGCCGCGGCTGGTGACCCAGCTGGCCAGTACGGCGGTGCCGCCGGTGACCGCGGCGATCGAGAGGGTCCACAGGGTGCTTTCGGCCATGGTCGGCAACGGTACCGGCCGGTCTTGCGACCGTACCGGCCGGGCGGCGAGGCCACCCGGCCGGTACGGTCCGTCCATACGTGACGATGCGTCAGCCGACGGAGACCGCCGACCAGGCCGCCGCCACCGCGTTCTGCTCGGCGCTGTCCGCGCCGTACAGGTCCTTCGCCGCGTTCAGCGTGGCCGTGCGGGCCGCGGCGTAGTTGGTGCCGGACGTCATGTAGACCGTCAGCGCCCGGTACCAGATCTTGCCGACCTTGTCCTTGCCGATGCCCTGCACCGTGCTGCTGTTGCAGGTGGGGGAGTTGTGGGTGACCCCGCCGATGACCTTCTGGCCGCTGCCCTCGGCGAGCAGGTACGCGAAGTGGTTGGCGACCCCGGACGAGTAGTGCACGTCGAGGTCCTTCACCTTGGAGTTCCAGCAGTCCGCCGACTTGGTGTCCTTGGACGGCTTGTCCATGTAGCGCAGTGCGGCCTGTCCGAAGTCCGGGCGGACGATCTTCTCGCCGATGAGGTAGTCGCCGGGGTCGTTCGCGTTCTTCGCGGAGAACTCCACGAACGTGCCGAAGATGTCGGAGGTCGCCTCGTTGAGGCCGCCGGACTCGCCGGAGTAGGTGAGGTTCGCGGTGGCCGCGGTGACGCCGTGGGACATCTCGTGCCCGGCGACGTCGAGCGAGACGAGCGGCCCGAAGACCTTGCCGTCGCCGTCCCCGTAGGTCATGCAGAAGCAGCTGTCGTCCCAGAAGGCGTTGTTGTAGCCGCTGCCGTAGTGCACGCGGTTGTACGAGCCCTTGCCGTCCCCGGCGATGCCGTTCCTGCCGTGCGCGTTCTTGAAGTAGTCCCAGGTGGTGTCCGTGCCGTACTGGGCGTCCACCGCGGCCGAGGCGCGGTCGGTGGTGGTGCCGCTGCCCCAGTGGTTGTCCGCGTCGGTGAAGAGGGCGGCGGGGGCGCGGCCCCAGCAGATGCCGAGGATGCAGGAGTCGGTCTTGTTCTGCGCGTCGCCGGTGTACGTGCCGCCTCGGGTGGCGTCCTTGAGCTGGTACGTGCTGCCGGACTGGGTGGTCTCCAGCGGCACGGTCCCGCCGTACAGCGACTTGCCGTCGCCGGTCGCGGTCTCCAGCCGGTCCCAGGAGTCGATCGCCTTGCCGGTACGGGCGTTGGTGAGCACGACGTGGGCCGCGGGGTTGCCGCGGTCGTCCTTACCGGCGGCGGTGGTCCGCCAGGCGAGCTGCGGCGCGCCGTGCAGTGCGTCGATGACCAGCAGCGGCTTGGCGGCGATCTTGCTCAGCGCGGTACCGGAGTTGGCGTCGCGCAGCGCGGCGGTGCCGAGCCCCGCGGCCTTCGTCGCGCTGATCAGGGGCTTGACGGTGGGGACGGCGAGGTTGCTGCGGGTGGCCCGGGAGGCGCCGCGGTAACTGCCGTTGGGGGAGAGGTGGACGACCAGGTCGCCGCCGAGTACGGGGATGCCGCTGAAGGTCCGGTCGTAGCGGACGTGCCGGCTGCCGTCGGAGTCGATGACGACATCGCGTACGGAGGTTTCCTGGCCGGCGGTGACGGCGAGCTGATCGGCGTGCGCGGCGAGCGCGGCGTCGGCGCTGCGGACGGCTTCGGCGCGGTCGGGGGCCGGCCGGGCGGTGGCGGTGGCGGGCAGGGTGGCGGCGACCAGAGCGGCCGCCGCCGTGGCTATGACGCTGGTGGCGAGGCGCGTTCTCGATCTCATCGGACTCCTCGGGCGGCGGGGCAGCGGCCGGCGCGTGGGCCGGCGCACTGATGGTGAGTCACATTAAGCGTTCATGACAATGCAGAGACAAGATCCATGACAACGCCATGACAACAGCCTGTCCATACCCTGCCCGCGACGGGCACATGCCCGGCACCGGTCCTACGCGTCGTCCCCTTCCAGCGCGTACCGCGCCGGCTGCATCGTCCGCTCCGACGGCACGACCTGCGCCACCTGCTCCGCGATCTCCTTCAACCGCGGCGCGAGTTCACCGATGCGCGCGTCGGGGAGGCGCACGGAGGGGACCTGGACGACCACGGCGGCGTGCGCGTACCCCTGGGCGCCGAGCACCGGCGCACCGATGCAGCGCACGCCCTCCACGTTCTCCTCGTTGTCGACGCTGTAGCCGCGCTCCCGGGTGCGCGCCAGCTCCCGCGCGAACTCCGCGGGCGTCGTCACGGTGTGGGGAGTCACCGCGGGCAGCCGCTCGGGCAGGGCGGCCAGATAGTCCTCGGCGTCCTCGGCGAAGGCCATCATCGCCTTGCCCGAGGCCGTGGAGTACAGCGGGAAACGCGCCCCCGGATGCTGCTCGAAGCGGAGCGGCAGCGTCGACTGGACGCGCATCACCACCACCGACTCGCCGCCGTCCCGCACGACGAGGTTGACCGACTCGTTCGTCTCCTCGTTGAGCTGCTTCAGCAGTGGCATCGCGCGGTCGGCGCCGAGCGCCCGCTGCGCCGCCTGGCCGAGCAGGATGGCCGTACTGCCCAGGTAGTACCCCTCGGTCGCGGGGTTGCGGCTGAGGAAGCCCTCGGCGGCCAGCGCGCCGACGACGCGGTGCGCGGTGCCGGGCGTGAGGCCGAGGCGCTGCACGATCTCGGTCACCTGGACATCGCCCTCGGCCTCTATGAACAGCCGCAGCACGGCCATCGCGCGGCCGATGGCCTGGGTTCCGGCCGGGGTGTCGGGTGCCTTGGCGCGTCGCTCACTCACCCGCGGCAGCCTACCGAGCCGTGCACGCCCATTGACGCCGGGCACCTGCCGCCCTAGCTTGGCGGCAGTAGTCCACAATGTGGATGGCCTTCCAAAGATCTTCCCAGGCTTCGGACGCCAGGCCCGCGGACCCTCCCTCAGCGCTCCGCCCGACCGGCTCCCTCACGCACGCCAGGAGACTTCATGCCGCACTTCGAGCACCCCACCGAGACCGTCTTCACCTGGGCCGCGCCGCCCCTGAAGTTCGGCCTCGGCGCCCTCGCCGAAACAGGCCAGGACCTGCGCGCCCTCGGCGTCACCAACGCCCTCGTCATCACCGACCCCGGCGTCGCCGCGAGCGAGGTACCGGACCGCGTCGCCCACGCGATCAAGGCCGCGGGCCTGGGCTGCGACATCTTCGACGGCGTCGCCGTCGAGCCCACCGACGCGAGCATCGAGGAAGCCGTCGCCTTCGCCCGCTCCGGCGACTGGGACGGCTACATAGCCGTCGGCGGCGGCTCCGCCATGGACACCGCCAAGGCCGTCAACCTCCTCACCACCCAGCCCGGCACGCTCATGGACTACATCGCCCCGCCCATCGGCGGCGGCAAGGTCCCCGAGCTGCCCGTCAAGCCCCTCATCGCGGTCCCCACCACCGCCGGCACCGGCTCCGAGGCCACCACCATCTGCGTCGTCGACCTCCTCGACCTGCGCCTCAAGGCCGGCATCAGCCACCCCCGGCTGCGGCCCGCCATGGCCGTCGTCGACCCGCTCACCACGCTCTCCGTACCGCCCGCCGTCACCGCCGCCAGCGGCATGGACGTCCTCACCCACGCCGCCGAGAGCTACACC
>NZ_NHSG01000356.1:0-13660 GCF_020024005.1 Streptomyces purpurogeneiscleroticus | reverse complement strand
CCCGGGGGCCTCATCGGCGTCCACGGGGTCGGCGGTGCCCGCTTCGAGGGCGGGGCTCCGCTCGTCCGGCCCGTCGCCGGCGGTGCCGCCCTCCGGGGCCTCCGCGGTCTCGACGGTCCCGGTACCGGCGTCCCGTTCCCCGCGTTCCGCCGCCGGATGCGCGGCGAGCCAGCGGGAGATGGCGAGGCGGGCCGCGGGTGTGCGCGCGTACTCCAGCCACTGTGGGGAGGGTCCCGCTGCGGAGTCCGGGGCCATGAGGAGGTGCAGGCTGTCGCCGTCGAGGAGGATCGTCGAGAGGGTCGCCAGGCGGCCGTTCACGCGCGCGCCGATGCAACAGTGCGCCCCGGCCCCATGGAGTGCGTACGCGGCGTCCACGCAGCTCGCGCCCGCCGGCAGCCGGATCGCGCCGCGGTCGCCCGAGGAATCCGCCGCCGTCTCGCGCGCCGCCTCCGCTCCCCCGCCGAAGCCGCCGTCCGCGCGGAAGACCGTGATCTCCCGGTCCTCGGCCAGATCGTCCCGGAGCGAGGTCCAGAACGTGTCCGGGTCGGGGGCGACCCGCTGCCACTCCAGGAGCCGTGAGAGCCAGCCGGGGCGGGTCGGGTCCACCCGCTCCCCGTCGGGCGCCTCAGCGGCCTCCGACGGGCCGTACGGGCCGCCCTCCGCGGGAACGTGCGGGTTGCCGAGCGCGATCACCCCGGCCTCGGCCACCCGGTGCATCCGGTGGGTGCGGATAAGCGTTTCGGCAATCTCGCCGTGCTCGCTCGTCACGGCGGTGTGCAGGGACTGGTACAGGTTGAACTTGGGCGCCGCGATGAAGTCCTTGAACTCCGAGACGACCGGCGTGAAGCACGTGTGCAGCTCGCCCAGTACGGCGTAACAGTCCGCGTCCTCGGTGACCAGCACCAGCAGCCGCCCCAGGTCCGCGCCGGTCAGCTCGCCGCGCCCTATCCGCACCCGGTGCACCGAGACGAAGTGCCGCGGCCGGACGAGGACTTCGGCGTCGATGCCCGCGTCGTGCAGGACCGCGCGCATCCGCTCGGCGACGGCCGCGAGCGGGTCGGGGCGCTCGGCGTGCTGCCGCACGAGGGTGCGGGTGGCGGCGTACTCCTCCGGATGCAGGATCGCGAAGACCAGGTCCTCCAGCTCGGTCTTGAGCGCCTGGACACCGAGGCGTTCGGCGAGCGGGATCAGCACGTCGCGGGTGACCTTGGCGATCCTGGCCTGCTTCTCGGGGCGCATCACACCGAGGGTGCGCATGTTGTGCAGCCGGTCCGCGAGCTTGATCGTCATCACCCGGACGTCGTTGCCCGTGGCCAGCAGCATCTTGCGGAAGGTCTCCGGCTCGGCCGCCGCGCCGTAGTCGACCTTCTCCAGCTTGGTGACGCCGTCGACCAGGAAGCGCACCTCCTCGCCGAACTCCGCACCCACCTGATCGAGCGTCACCTCCGTGTCCTCGACCGTGTCGTGGAGCAGGGAGGCGGTCAACGACGTGGTCTCCGCGCCCAGTTCGGCGAGGATCAGCGTCACGGCCAAGGGGTGCGTGATGTACGGCTCGCCGCTCTTGCGCATCTGCCCCCGGTGCGAGGACTCGGCGAGCGCGTACGCCTTGCTGAGGACCGCCAGGTCGGCGTCCGGATGGTGGGCGCGGTGGACCTTGGCGACGTGCTCCAGGGCGTCGGGCAGGCCGTCGCGCGGCATGGGCCCCAGCAGCGCCGCGCGGCTGAACCGCCGCAGACCTCTCAGCTCCAGACGGGGTCGGCCGCGTTTGCGGGCCGGAACCCCTGCCGGGTGAAGCTCTGCGGGCGCACCGCTGGGTTCAGTGGCCTCTGCGCTCATGGGGCACCTCCGGCAGCATCGACCGGCGGCCGGACGCGATCAGACGGTGACGGCGGTGTCCGGGCCGGTGCTTGATGCTACCGAGCCCATCACGCACCGCTCACCGCCTCTCGCCCAGAGTGAAACGGATCACCCATTCGAGCGAACCTTCGGCGGTACCCCGTTACCGTACGAGGGTCGTTCCGGGGTGGCCCCGGAGCCGGCCCGCCGGCGGTCTCAGGCGCCGGCCGCGGCCAGCCAGGCGGGGTCGATCGTGCCCTCGGCGACGATCACCGCGGGGCCCGTCATCTCGACCGTGCCGTCCGGCAGCTCCGTGATCACGAGCCGGCCGCCGGGGACGTCGACGGTGTACGCGACGGGGCTGCCCGTGATCGCGGGGTCGTCGCCGTCCCGGCGGGCGGCGGCGACGGCGACCGCGCAGGCGCCCGTGCCGCAGGAGCGGGTCTCGCCGGAGCCGCGCTCGTGGACGCGCATCGCGACATGGCGCGGACCGCGGTCGACGACGAACTCGACGTTGACTCCGTCCGGATAAACGGCGGCGGGGCTGAACGGCGGAGCGCTGAGCAGGTCCCCGGCGTGGTCGAGGTCCTCGACGAAGGCGACGGCGTGCGGATTGCCCATGTTCACGTTGCGCGCGGGCCAGCTGCGGCCGCCGACCGTGACCGTGACCTGCTCCTCGGGGAGCTCGGCGCGGCCCATGGTGACAGTGACCTCGCCTGTCCCGGGGCCCGCGGCGTCCTTGGCGAGGTGCACGCGGCGCACGCCCGCCCGGGTGGCGATGGCCAGATCGCCGGGCTCGGCCAGCCCGGCGTGCTCGAGATAGCGCGCGAACACCCGGACGCCGTTGCCGCACATCTCGGCGATCGAGCCGTCGCCGTTGCGGTAGTCCATGAACCACTCGGCCTCGTCGGCCATGGCACGCGCCTCGGGGTGCGCCGCGGACCGTACGACGTGCAGCACGCCGTCGCCGCCGATGCCGGCCCGGCGGTCGCAGAGCCGCGCGACCAGGGACGCGGGCAGCTCCAGCCGCCCGTCCGGGTCGGGGACGATCACGAAGTCGTTCTCGGTGCCGTGGCCCTTGAGGAAGGCAATGCGCTCGTTGCTCACTCTTGAATCGTACGGGCCACCACCGACAGCGGCCGCATCCGGGCGCGCCGCGTACGGAGGCAGAGACGCCGCGTACCGAGGCGGAGCGGGCTCGCTCAGCGCAGCCGGGCCACGCGCCAGATCGCGAGGGCCGCGAGCACCAGGACGACCGCGACGTACACGGCCACCACCCGCCAGTCCGTGCGCCGGCCCGAGCCACGGGCCGCCAGGCCCGGCCAGGTGTGGCCGACCCGGCGGGCGGCCATCATGCCCCAGCCCGCCGCGCAGCAGCACAGCAGCAGTCCGAGCATCGCGAACACGGCGCCGCCGTCCCCGCCGAATTCGAACGCCAGCGGAAAGGCGAACATCAGTGAGCCGACGGCCGCCAGCCCCACGATGGGGGCAAGCTGCCACAGGCGGAGGCGACGCGGCGGCCGCAGCTCCCGGAAGGACGCGGCGTCCTCGGCCGGCCGGTCGTCCTCCGGCTGCGCGTCGGGCCCGTCCGAACCGTCCAGCACGGTCGCGTCCTCCAGGCCCGCGTCGCCCGCCGGCCCGTCGTCCGCCGTCAGCCGGTCGTCGTCCCCCGGGCGCTCCTCACCGGCGAGCAGGCCGTCGTCCGGGAACAGGTCCCTGTCCGGGAGCGGGGCGTCCTCGGCGTGGTGGCTCTCGGCGGCGGTCCTGTCGTCCCGCGGCAGTCCGGCGCCGTCGGCCGGTCCGGCGTCGTCGAGCGCCGGCGCCCGGCCCGTCCCGTGACCGGTCATCGGTTCCCCTTCGCCGCGCTGTTCGCGCGGTACTTCCGGCTGCTGCGCTCTGCTGCGAGGGCGGGCCTCCATCGCCAATGCCCTCCCAGTTCCAGACGCCACGGCTCGGTCGATGGTCGATAATGACACGCCCTCAGGGGGCCCGATGACGGCCGGAGCGTCCCGATGCCAGGACGTGATCAGGCTGTGACCGGTCGTTCGAGCAACGCCAGCGCGCGCTCCGGAAGTTCCCCGCGGACCTCGGCGGCACCGCTGAGCCAGTGGACCCGCGGGTCCCGCCGGAACCACGAGTCCTGGCGGCGCGCGAAGCGTTTGGTGGCGCGTACGGTCTCGGCCCGCGCCTCGTCCTCGGTGCACTCCCCCGCGAGGTACGCCAGTACCTGCTGGTACCCGAGCGCACGGGAAGCCGTACGCCCTTCGCGCAGGCCCTGCGCCTCCAGTGCGCGTACCTCGGCCACGAGCCCCGCCTCCCACATGCGGTCCACTCGTACGGCGATCCGCTCGTCCAGTTCGGGGCGGGCCACGTCGACACCGATCTGCACGGTGCCGGCGTAGACCTCGCGCTGGTCCTCGGGGCCGGGCAGATTCGCCGTGAAGGGGCGCCCGGTGATCTCGATGACCTCCAGGGCGCGGACGACGCGGCGCCCGTTGCTCGGCAGGATCGCGCGCGCCGCCTCGGGGTCGGCGGCCGCCAGCCGGGCGTGCAGTACGCCGCTGCCCTCCTGCTCCAGCTCGGCCTCCAGCCGGGCGCGCACCTCGGGGTCGGTCCCGGGGAACTCCAGGTTGTCCAGCGCGCCGCGCACGTAGAGGCCGGAGCCGCCCACCAGGACGGCGGTGCGCCCCTGGGCGAGCAGCCGGTCGATCTCGGCGCGGGCCAGCCGCTGGTACTCCGCGACACTCGCCGCCTGAGTGACGTCCCAGATGTCCAGGAGGTGGTGCGGCACGCCCTCCCGTTCCTCCTGGGTGAGCTTGGCGGTACCGATGTCCATGCCCCGGTACAGCTGCATGGAGTCGGCGTTGACGACCTCGCCGCCGAAACGCTGGGCAAGGGCGACGCCCAGGTCGGACTTGCCGGCCGCGGTGGGGCCGACGACGGCGATGACCCGCGGTGCGGGAACTGCGTTGTTCACCGCGCCAGTCTGTCAAACCGCGCGGGCGGTTTCGAACGAGGCGCCGCACGGCCCGCTCCCCGAAGGGTCTCGCACGGCGCGAGCAAAGCGGGGTTTGAGCCACAAGAGTAGGGTAAAGCCCAGGTATGGGCGTTTTGGAGCTATGCGTCCTCCGACCAAGGAAGGTGGCTCATGGGCCTGCTGGACAATCTCAAGGCCAAGGCCGGCCTCCTCAAGGGCAAGGCCGGTGACTTCGCGCACCAGCACGGTGACAAGATCGATCAGGGTCTGGACAAGGCCGGGAGGGCTGCCGACGCCAGGACGAAGGGCAAGTACAGCGGCCAGATCGGCACCGGTACGGCCAAGGCGAAGGAAGCCCTGCGCCGGATGTCGGAGCACCAGGGCAAGCACACCCGCGGCACGGACGGCGGGACCGCCGGGGGCCGGGGCACGGAGCGGCGGCCGGGCGACCCGATGTGAGACGGGCGGGGCCCACAGACCGGTGGCCGGGGATCCGAGTGGTCCCCGGCCACCGTCGTGTGCCGGTGTCGCGTGCGGGGCCCGTGGCGGGCCGGTCAGGACCAGGCGGCCACGAAGTACCCGACCCCGTACGGCGCCTCCTCGTGGAGCAGCTCGCCGCCCAGCCCGGCACCTTCCGCGGCCCCTGCCAGGACCTGCCAGCAGGCGCGGCCGGAGACCTTGAGCGACTGCGCGGGCTCCTCGTCCAGCGCCCCCAGTGCGGCGGCGTCCGCGCCGCCCAGCATGCGGGCCAGCTCCGCGTCGAACGCCTCGGCGCGCTCGTCGAAGTAACCGGGCGCCTTGACCGTACGGCAGGCGCTGCCGTCGCCCATCACCAGCAGTGCCACGCGCTCGGCCGACGCCGCGAGCTGACGTCCGGCGCCCAGGCACTTCTCCGGTTCGAGCGGTTCGCCCACCCCGAGGGCGGTCACGGGAACGCCGCGCCAGTCCGCGCGCTCCAGGAGCCACGCTCCGATGGCCAAGGAAGGCGGCAGCTGCCTGCCCTCCGCGGCGCCTTCGCCGTCCGGTGCGCCGAGTCGTACGGAGAGGTCCACGCCGAATCCGGCGAAGGACCCCGGGGTCCCCTCCTTGAACGCCCCGCGGCCTTCGGGCTCGGCGGGGCCGACGACGACCAGCCGGTCGGCCCGCGCGGCCGCGAGCACGCCGACCGCGTCCGTACAGGCGGCCCGCAGGCCGTCCAGTTCGGCCGCGGCACCGCCGGCGACCTCGGGGACGAGCAGCGGCGGACAGGGACACAGAGCAGCAGCTACGAGCATGGTCCGCAGCGTATCTCCGCCCCTGTGGGGCGTCCGTCCGCGGCCCCGTACCCGGCACGCGCGGCCGGTGCGGGAACGGGGCCGGGGAGGGTGCTCAGGAGGTCGGGCAGCAGCCGCCCGCCGGCTCCGCCGGAGCGGGCGCCGGGGCGCCGACCGTCGGCAGGCCGAGCATGACCCCGGCGGGCTGCGCCGGAGCGGCGTTGCGGCGCTCCCAGGCGTCGCCGGAGCGGGTCCGGCGGACCGCGACGGCCTCGCCCTCGGCGAGCAGGTGGTGCGGGGCCGCGTACGTGATCTCGACCGTCACCATGTCACCGGGGCGCACCTCGGTGGCCGGCTTGGTGAAGTGCACGAGGCGGTTGTCGGGCGCGCGCCCCGAGAGGCGGTGCGTGGCGCCGTCCTTGCGGCCCTCGCCCTCGGCGACCATGACCTCGACGGTGCGGCCGACCTGCTTCTTGTTCTCCTCCCAGGAGATCTCCTCCTGGAGGGCGACCAGCCGCTCGTAGCGGGCCTGGACGACCTCCTTGGGGATCTGCCCCTCCATGGTCGCGGCCGGAGTGCCGGGACGCTTGGAGTACTGGAACGTGAACGCCTGCGCGAAGCGGGACTCGCGCACGGTGTGCAGCGTCTGTTCGAAGTCCTCCTCGGTCTCGCCGGGGAAGCCCACGATGATGTCGGTGGAGATGGCCGCGTCCGGCATGGCCGCGCGGACCTTCTCGATGATCCCGAGGAAGCGCTCCTGGCGGTAGGAGCGGCGCATGGCCTTGAGGACGGTGTCCGAGCCGGACTGCAGCGGCATGTGGAGCTGCGGCATGACGTTCGGCGTCTCGGCCATGGCGGCGATCACGTCGTCGGTGAAGTCGCGGGGGTGCGGAGAGGTGAAGCGGACCCGCTCCAGGCCCTCGATCTTCCCGCAGGCGCGCAGCAGCTTGGAGAACGCCTCGCGGTCGCCGATGTCGGAGCCGTAGGCGTTGACGTTCTGGCCGAGCAGGGTGATCTCGGAGACGCCCTCGGAGACCAGGGTCTCGATCTCGGCGAGGATGTCGCCGGGCCGGCGGTCCTTCTCCTTGCCGCGCAGCGCGGGGACGATGCAGAAGGTGCAGGTGTTGTTGCAGCCGACCGAGATGGAGACCCAGGCCGCGTACGCGCTCTCGCGGCGGGTGGGCAGCGTGGAGGGGAACGCCTCCAGCGACTCGGCGATCTCGACCTGCGCCTCTTCCTGGACGCGGGCGCGCTCCAGGAGGACCGGCAGCTTGCCGATGTTGTGCGTACCGAAGACGACGTCCACCCAGGGCGCCTTCTTGACGATGGTGTCGCGGTCCTTCTGTGCCAGACAGCCGCCGACGGCGATCTGCATACCGGGCCGCGATGCCTTCTTCGGGGCGAGCTGGCCGAGGTTGCCGTAGAGCTTGTTGTCGGCGTTCTCGCGCACCGCGCAGGTATTGAAGACGACGACGTCCGCACCGTCGGCGCCCTCGGGCGCTGGCACGTACCCGGCGTCCTCCAGCAGGCCGGCCAGCCGCTCGGAGTCATGGACGTTCATCTGGCACCCGTGGGTGCGCACCTCGTATGTCTTCGCACTCATCTCAATCGACCAGGGTACGTGCTCCCGAAGGCCGTCCGCCCCCTCCGGGGGCATCCCGGAGGGGGCGGACGGCCAAGGGGCGGGCTCAGCGGCTCAGGGGCGCGCGGCGGGCTTCAGCTCGATGTCGTGGTGGACGTCGCCCCGGGAGGGGTCCACCGCCAGGAAACGCGCTGTCGGGGCGTGCGCCGAGCCGGAGGCGATCACGGTGTAGCCGCCGGGCTCCAGGCCCGTGATGCGGTAGCGGCCGCCGGTCGCCCGGACACCCGCGCGGCGCTTGCCGCGGTCGCTGACGACGGTGATCCACGCCTCGCAGCCGCCGGGGTGTTCCGGGCAGTGCAGGGAGCCGCTGACGGTGCACGTGCGGACCGGGGAGGCGGTACGGGCGGCGGAGGACGCCGTACGGCCGCGGGGCGCGGGAGCGGGCGACTGAGCGGCCGTGGCGTCCTGCTGCGGCGCCGGGGCGCCCGCCGTGGTCCCGGGGGCCGCCGGGACCTGCTTCGCGCCCGGCTCGCCGTCGTGCCGGGTGTGCGCCAGCCAGGCGGCCAGGGCTGCCTGGGTGCGGCGGTCCAGCGTGGACATGCCGTCCTTCGGTGCCGCGCTGTGCTTCGGGGCCGGGCCGGCTGCCGTGGCCGGCTCCGGTTCCGCGGCGGCGGTCGTGACGGTCAGCCCGCGGTCCTCGGCGTAACCGGCCAGCGCCTCGTCCAGCGCGGCCAGCTCCCGCAGCGCCCGGTGGAGACGGTCGGCGCGGGGCCCTGCCGGTGCGCGCAGCACCTCCTCCAGCTCCCGGATGAGCGGGCTGACGCGTACCCAGGTGCCGCCGGGCTCCCCCGTGGCGAAGCGCCGGTCGAGGGCGTGCAGGGACTCCACGAAGGTGGCGGTGATCCGCTCGACGCGCGAGCCCAGCTCCGGGGCGAGGTCGATGTCGATGTCAGCGGCCGCGGCGAGCGAGCGGGCGTGGCCGGTGGCGGCGGTGAGCAGCGCGAGGCGGTTCTCGGCGCCGCGGCCGCGGACGCCGATGGGCATCCGGACCAGCGGCCGGGCCACGCCGCGCACCTGGTACAGCGCCGCGTCCACACCACGGGCGGCGCCGCGCAGCCGTACCGGGGCGGCGGGGTCCTGCCAGCGCTCGGCTACCTGGGAGAGCAGGTGTTCCAGTGCCGAGACGTAGCCGCGCTCGGCCTCCTGGGCGATCTTGCGGGTGGAGACCGGGAAGATCAGCGCGGCACAGGCGGTGGCGATGACGATGCCGAGCCCGTTGTCGAGAAGCCGCTCACTGAGCAGCTTCTCCATGCCCGTGTACGGGGTGGACAGGCCGTAGAGCTGAACCAGGGCGGTGACCAGTCCGGCGACCCAGTAGGCGTACTGGCGCTGCATGCCCCATGAGCCGACGGTCAGTCCGGCCACGATGACGGCGAGCGTCCAGTAGATGTGCCCGGGGCCGATCAGGCGGAGCAGTACGACACCGATGACGGCACCGACGATGGTGCCCGCCATACGGTGGCCGAGCTTGCGCAGCCTTTCGTGGGTGGTGTTCGTTCCGAACAGCGTGATCATCACGCCGACCAGGCCCCAGTAGAAGCGCTGCGGATTGATGGCATCGGTGATGGGGCACACGATGGCGGCCGCGAGCCCGGCGTGCACGGGTGCGCGCAGGTACGGGACCGCCCGCCGCCAGCCCTTCTCGCTCTGGGCGGCGATGACCCGGCGGGCGACCGCTCCGGTGCCGGCCGGGCGGTTCTGCTCCAGCGCGACGGTGGGCTGGAAGGGCACCTTGGCGCGGGCGGCCGGCGCGTTCCAGCCGAGGTCGAGCCAGTGGGCGAGGGAGTCGGCGAGCGAGTCCAGGAGGTGGCCGACCCGGCGGGCCAGCGCGGCGGCCTCGGCCTCTTCGGAGCCCGCCTCGGCGGCCTCCAGTACGGCGGTGGCCTGCTGCTGGATGAGCTGGGCGGCCGGGCGCAGCGCGTCGGCCCGGCCCAGCGGGGTGTCCCGGGTGATGACCAAGCCGACGACCATGGCCTCCCGGAGGTGCGCCGGTGCCTGGAGGCGGGTCAGCTGCTGGACGCACTGGCCGATGCCCTTCAGGGCCAGCTCGGCGTCGAAGAGGTGGCGGTGGAGGAGCTCGGCGGTGTCCGGGGCGGCGGCGACCTCGGGCTGGGCGAGGCGGCCGTCGATGGTGACCGTGGTGACGTTCAGCCGGCGCAGGCTGCGCCGCATCCGCTTGACGGCGACCTCGTGGTCGGCGTCGGGGTCCAGCGCGTCGGTGGCGGCGTCGGCGACCCTGCGGGCCTCGACGACGAAGGCGCGCTGCGTACGAAGGAGGTCCTCGCGCGGCATCGGGTAGCACAGCGCGAGCCGGGTCAGCAGGACGGCGACGGCGGACACCAGGGCGACGACGAACATCTCGCCACAGAGGTTCAGCGGGACGTTCGCCATCATGCCGACCATGAAGGCGTTGAAGAGCAGCATGCCGCCCAGCAGCGCGAGGGTGCCGAACCGGGCGAGGAAGAACGTGACCGCGAGCGCGGCCACCATGATGGTGAGTTCGAGTACGCGGTACTGGTGCAGCCAGGCGGCGAGCGGCAGCGCGGCGGAGAACGGGAACGGCATCCACACGATGGCCTTGGTCAGCCGCTGCCAGGTGTTCTCGGCGACGGCGAACGCGCTCATCAGGCCCATCATGCCGCCGGCCATCATGCCCAGCATGGCGGGCAGGCCGAGCGCCACGGACATCCCGTAACCGGTCGCGAGCCCGGTGACCATGGCGACCAGCGTCCGCCACCCGGCCTGCAGCTGGCCGAGTCCGGGGTCGGCGGCGAGCACCCAGTCCCACCAGCGTCTCGGCCCGCCGACGCGCCGGGGTGCCACGGCGCTGTCGCGGGCCGGATCGCGGCCGGTACGGCCGTCGGTGAGGTCCGGGGTTTCGGTGGCTGGCGTGGTCAACTGACCTCCGGTTCGATGGCGTGCAGCACGGTCCTTACGGCATCCCGGGCGGCGCCCACGGCGCGCTCCGGTTCGTCGACGTTCGAACGCAGCCCTTCGAGGAGCGCCGCGGCCATCCGCTGCCGCGCGCGCTCCAGCAGCTCCCGGCCGGCGGGCGTCAGCGAGGTCTCGATACAGCGCCGGTCGTGGGCGCTGCGCTCGCGCTGGACGAGTCCGCGCTCCTCCAGCTCCTGCAGGACCACGGTGACCCGGGGCTGCGCGATCCCGGTGCGCGCGGCGAGTCCGGTGACCCGCAGGGGGCCGCCCTCCAGGGCGTCCAGGAGCGAGACGTGCGTGCGCGGCAGGCCGAATTCACCGAGCCGGAAGAGTGCTTGGGAGAGCCTGCCGATGCCCCGGAGGAGCCCGCGAGCGGCGTTCTCGATGCGCTGTTCGTCGGACGTCGACGATGAATGCATATAGCAATTATATAACAGGGACATGCACCCTCGTCACTGGGTGCTGCGCACCTCATGAGGACAGTCACCATGGGCCCCTCCCTTTCGGGGGCCGCGGCTGGCAGGATTCCGGCCATGGTCCACAGCCTTCCCCTGCCCTGCGGCCGCCGGGCGCTGCAGATGGCGGTCGCGGCGGCGGCCGTCGCCGGGCTGCTGCTGTGGTGCCTGCTGCCGGGCGGACCGCAGGCACCGGGCGGGCGGGTCACGCTGGCCACGGGGGTGCCGACCGGGGTGTACGCGCGCTACGGAGAGCTGCTGAAGCAGGACCTGGCGCACGACCTCCCGGACCTCGACGTCACCCTCTCCCGCAGCGAGGGCTCCGTCGACAACATCCGCAAACTCGTCTCGGGGCGCGCCGAGTACACCATCGCGGCGGCCGACGCGGTCGCCACGTACCAGGAGGCCCGCGGGCCGGGCGCCACCGGGCTGCGCGCGTGTGCACGCCTCTACGACGACTACATGCAGCTGGTCGTCCCGAAGAAGTCCAAGGTCCGCTCGACGCGCGATCTGAAGGGGCTGCGGGTCGGGGTCGGCGCCGACGGCTCCGGAGTACAGCTGATCACCCGCCGGCTGATGCGCGCGGCGAAGCTGGACTTCGACCGGGACATCCGCGCGGAGCGGGTCGGCATCGACACGATGCCGCGGCTGCTGGAGAGCGGGAAGCTCGACGCGTTCTTCTGGTCCGGCGGGCTGCCCACCACGGCCGTGAAGCGGCTGGCCGACCGCTTCCCCGTACGGCTGGTACAACTCGGCGACCTGGTGAAGCCGCTGCACGCGCAGGGCAGGGGCAGCCGCTACTACCGGGCCGCCGTGATGCCGGCGGACGCGTATCCGGAGGCCCAGGACGACCGGGCCGTGAAGACCATCGCGGTGGCGAATCTGCTGGTGACCACCGACCGCGAGGACCCGGACCTGACCAGGGCCATCACGCGGACGGTGATAGACAGCCGCGACCGCATCGGCCGCGAGGTGCACGACGCCCAGAAGGTCGACCTGCGCACCGCCGTCTTCACCGATCCCCTGCCGCTGCACGAGGGAGCACGGCGGTACTACGTCTCGGCCAAGCCGTAGGGGCCCGCGAAGGGCCCTCACGGGGCCGTCAGGGGGCCGCCGGGGCGTCCTGGTGCGGGCGGTCGCGCGGGACGGTGACAGTGACGCACAGGCCGCGTGGCACGTTCGGGGCGTAGGAGATCTCCGCGCCGCCCGCGGCGAGCATGGCGCGGGTGATGGACAGGCCCAGGCCGGATCCGGAGACGTTCTGATGGCGGCCGCTGCGCCAGAAGCGGTCACCGATCCGTTCCAGTTCCTCGTCCGTGAGGCCGGGGCCGTGGTCGGCGACGGTGATCCGGACGCACTCGCCGTCGGGGGCCGCGGCGACCGTGACCTCCTCGCCGGCCGGGGTGAACTTCAGGGCGTTGTCGACGACCGCGTCCAGGGCACTGGACAGCGCCACCGGGTCCGCCCAGCCCGTGACCGCGCCGTGCCCGTCGTACCGCAGCATCACGCCCTTGTCGTCGGCCAGCGGACGCCAGGCGTCGGCCCGTTCGGCGGCGAGCGCGGCGACATCGGTGAGCTGCAGGTCGGCCGGTGTGTGCTCGGCCAGCGCCAGGTCCAGCAGGCCGTCCAGGACCCGGGCCAGGCGCTTGCCCTCCGTACGCACGGAGGCGATCTCCTCGTTGTCCTCGGGGAGTTCGAGCGCGAGCAGTTCGATGCGGAGGAGAAGGGCGGAGAGCGGATTGCGGAGCTGGTGGGAGGCGTCGGCGACGAAGGCGCGCTGCTGCTCCAGCACGTCCTCGACGTTGTCCGCCATCTCGTTGAACGACCGCGCCAGCCTGCGCAGTTCCGGCGGCCCGGAACCGGCGACCACCCGGGACTTCATCCGCCCGGTGGCGATGTCGTGGGTGGCCGCGTCCAGTGTCCGTACGGGCAGCAGCACCCACCCCGTGAGCCGGAACGCGGCGCCGACCGCGACCAGCATGGCCAGCGACTCCCCCGCCACCAGCCACAGCCAGCCGTGCAGGATCCTCGAACGCAGCTGCTTCGTGGGCGAGTCGGTGAAGACCACCGCGACGACGTCGCCGTCCCGGATGACCGGCGAGGCGACCGGCAGCCGGCGGTCGTCCCACGGCCACGCCTGGTGCGGGTCGTGGCTGCGCCGCCCGGCGAGCGCCTCGTCGAAAGCCTGCCGCCCCTCCCCCTCACTCGGTATCCGCCAGCGCGCGGGCGCAGCGGCCATGGGGGTGCGATCACGGTAGAAGACACCGGCACGGATGCCGTAGAGATCGTGGTACCGCTGGAGCTCCGTACGGAGCGTGCTCAGCCGTTCGTCCTCGGCGGGCGCCCGGCCGTCGGCACCGGGCCGGGCGGTCACGAATTGCGCCAGCGAGGCGAAGCGCGCCGCGTCGTCGATCCGGTCCACCACCACCCGCTGCTGCTCGCCCGCCGCCTGGCTGCCGGCCAGCGGGAAGCCGAGCGCGAGCAGCACACCGGCCAGCAGCACGATGAGGAGCGGAAGGAGGCGGGTGCGCACGGTACTGGACGGGCGTCAGGAGGCCGGGGG
>NZ_NHSG01000355.1:0-4483 GCF_020024005.1 Streptomyces purpurogeneiscleroticus | reverse complement strand
TGCCCTGCGGCGCCCGGTTCGCCGCGCGCGGCCGCCCTGCTCGGCCTGCTCGCCCGCATCCCGCCCGCGCTCGACCGGCGCCACCCGCTGCCCGTCGACGTGGAGCACGCCATCGGCCTCCTGGAGCGCCCGGCCCGTACCTCGTCCGCCGTACGACCAGGGACACACCAGCCATGACACAGCACGAGGGCCACCGCACGGTGGCCGCACCGGCTCCGGCGGACAGCGACCGGCAGGAAGCCGGGCCGGACGGCCGCACGACCGTCGTCGTCATCACCCACAATCGCCGCGCCGAACTCCTGCGTACACTCCGCTCGTTGCGCGCGTTGCCGGAGCGGCCGCCCGTCATCGTCACGGACAACGGCTCCACCGACGGCACGGCGGAGGCGGTGGCGCGGGAGTTCCCCGAGGTACGGCTGCTGCGCCCGGGCCGCAACCTCGGTGCCATCGGCCGCAACCTCGCCGTCCACTTCGCCGACACGCCCTACGTGGCGTTCTGCGACGACGACACGTGGTGGGACCCCGGCGCGCTGCGGCGCGCGGCGGACGTCCTCGACGACCGGCCGCGGCTGGCCGCCGTCACCGCCCGCATCGTCGTGGAGCCCGCGGGGACCGAGGACCCTGTGGTCGCCGAGCTGCGCGACTCCCCGCTGTCCGGCCCCGACTGGCTGCCCGGCCCCGCACTCGGCTCGTTCCTGGCGGCCGCGACCGTATTGCGCACCGCAGCGTTCCGCGAGGGCGGCGGCTTCCACCCGGGCCTGTGGCTGGGCGGCGAGGAAGAGCTGCTGGCCACGGATCTCATCGAACGTGGCTGGTGGCTCGCCTACGACGAACGGCTGACCATCCATCATGCGGCGTCCACCGCCCGGGACAGCACGGAGCGCCGGGTGCTGGGGCTGCGGAACACGCTGTGGTTCACCTGGCTGCGGCGGCCGCTGCTGCCCGCGGTGCGGCGCACGGCGCACCTGGCGCGCACCGTCCCGCACGACCGCGCCTCGCTGCGCGCCTTCGGCCGTGCCCTGGCCGGGCTGCCCTGGGTGCTGCGGGAGCGGGCCGCCGTCTCCGCCGGTACGGAGGCGCGGATCGTGGCGCTGGAGGAGGCGCGGCGGGGGTCCGGGGCGCGGCGGTACGTGGGGTGAGGTGGCCCTACGCGGGGTGAAACGGCGGTGGCGCGGCGCGTTCGGCCCAGCAGGACACGCATGGTCCGCCACCAGCGTGGAACCCTGGACAAGGCACTCATATCACCCCCCATATCACTCCCTTGTTCCGATCGTTCCGTAAGGACGTGAGCGCAATGCAGGTCGCATTCCTGGTGGCCCCCGAAGGCGTCGAGCAGGTCGAGCTGACGGAGCCGTGGCAGGCCGTGAAGGACGCCGGGCACACGCCGCGGCTGGTCTCGACCAAGTCCGGGCAGATCCAGGCGTTCAACCACCTCGACAAGGCCGACACCTTCGATGTGGACTCCGCCGTCGCCGACGCGCGGATCGAGGACTACGGCGGCCTCGTCCTGCCCGGCGGCGTCGCCAACCCCGACTTCCTGCGCATGGACGAGCAGGCCGTCGCCTTCGTCAAGGGCTTCTTCGACGCAGGCAAGCCGGTCGCCGCCATCTGCCACGCGCCCTGGACGCTGATCGAGGCGGACGTGGTGCGCGGCCGCACCCTGACCTCCTGGCCCAGCCTGCAGACCGATATCCGCAACGCGGGCGGCACCTGGGTCGACGAGCAGGTCAAGGTCTGCACCGGCGGCCCGAACACACTGATCACCAGCCGCAAGCCGGACGACCTGAGCGCCTTCAACGGCGCGCTGGTCAAGGAATTCACCGCCCAGGACCACCAGTCCTGAGCGTCCCCCACTCCTGACACAGCTCTTTCGAGAGCAGGAGGCAGCGATGCGCGCCCTCACCTGGCACGGGAAGCGGGACGTACGGATCGACACCGTCCCCGACCCGAAGATCCAGGATCCGACCGATGTGCTGGTGAAGATCACCTCCACCGGCATCTGCGGTTCGGACCTGCATCTGTACGAAGTACTCGGCCCCTTCCTGGAGCCCGGTGACATCCTCGGCCACGAACCGATGGGCGTCGTCGAGGAGATCGGCTCCGAGGTCACCACGCTCAAACCGGGAGACCGGGTCGTCGTGCCCTTCAACGTCTCCTGCGGCACCTGCTGGATGTGCTCCCAGGGCCTGCAGTCGCAGTGCGAGACCACCCAGAACCGCGAGCGCGGCAAGGGTGGCTCGCTCTTCGGCTACACCAAGCTGTACGGCCAAGTGCCGGGCGGGCAGGCGGAGTTCCTGCGCGTTCCCTTTGCCGACCAGCTGCCGATCAAGGTCCCGCACGGGCCGCCGGACGACCGCTTCGTCTACCTCTCCGACGTGCTGCCCACCGCGTGGCAGGCCGTGGAGTACGCGGACATCCCGACCGGCGGCACCGTCACGGTCCTCGGCCTCGGCCCGATCGGCGACATGGCCTGCCGGATCGCGCTGCACCGCGGTGCCTCCAGAGTCATCGGCGTCGACCTGGTACCGGACCGCCTCGCGCGGGCGCGGGACCGCGGCGTGCACACCCTGGACCTCAGCGAGTTCGGCAAGCACACCGCCGACGAGATCCGCCGGCTCACCGACGGCCGGGGCACCGATGCCGTCATCGAGGCGGTCGGCATGGAGGCGCACGGCACACCCGGCGCGAAACTCGCCCAGCAGGCCGTCGGGCTGCTGCCGAGCGCGGTGGCCGAGAAGATCACCGAACGCGCCGGGGTGGACCCGCTCGCCGCCCTGAACACCGCGATCGACGCGGTCCGCCGGGGCGGCACGCTCTCCATCTCCGGCGTCTACGGCGGCAACGTCGACCCGCTGCCGATGCTGACCATGTTCGACAAGCAGATCCAGATCCGGATGGGGCAGGCGAACGTCCGCCGCTGGGTGGACGAGATCCTGCCGCTCCTCGACGACGCGGACGTCCTCGGTGTCGAGGACTTCGCCACCCACCGGCTGCCGCTGGAGGAGGGCCCCGAGGCGTACGCCACGTTCCAGGCCAAGCGGGACGGCATGGTCAAGACGCTGCTGCAGCCCTGACCACCGCCCTCCCACGGGCCCGGCCGGGGGTGCACGGCCAGCGGATGCGTACCGCGTGCCGGTCCCCGATCCTGGACGGGACGGGGAAGCACGCAGGAAGGACGGACACCATGTCTGTGATGGACAAGCTCAAGCAGATGCTGAGCGGCCATGGAGACAAGGCCGGCAAGGGCATCGACAAGGGCGGTGACATGCTCGACGAAAGGACACAGGGCAAGTACAGCGGCCAGGTCGACTCCGCCCAGGACAGGCTCAAGGGCCAGCTGGGATCGGACCAGGGCAAGGAACCCCCGCACCGGCAGTAGGCGTCCGCCCTCTCAGGGCCCGCCCGACGGGACCCGGCTCAGCCGGTCAGGCCGAAGTCACGCGCCCAGCGCATGACGTCCTCGGTCGCGGCGTTCCCGCCGCACAGCACCAGCCCGATCCGGGCCTCGTCCCCGACCCGCCCGACCACCTGACGGGCCGCCGGCAGCAGAGCGCCGGCGGCCGGTTCGGCCCAGACCTTCGCGTGCTCCGCGAGGTCCAGTACGCCCCGCACCGCCTCCCGGTCCGGCACCACCAGCACCTCGTGCACCAGCTCCGCGACATGGTCGTACGTGAGCTGCGAGGCGGCCGGGGCGCTCAGCGTGGACACGATCGAGGACAGCTCGACGGGCACCGGGCCGCCCGCGGCGAGCGCCTCGGACATGGCCTCTGCCCCCTCGGTCTCCACGCCCCAGACGCGGACTCCTGGGCGGCGCGCGCGCAGCGCCGCGGCGACGCCCGAGATCAGCCCGCCGCCCCCGATGCTGACCAGTACATCCGTCAGCTCGCCCGCGTCCTCCGCGAGCTCCAGCCCGACGGTGCCCTGAGCGGCCACCACCACCGGGTCGTCGAAGGGGTGCACCAGCGTCAGGCCGTCCGCCTCCAGCTCGGTCACCAGCTTGAACGCGCTCTCCATGTCCTCGGTGAGCTGCACCGAAGCACCGGCCGCCTCAGCGATGCCGACGGCACGCGCGGGCGCCGACCGCGGCATCACCACCGTCGCCTTCAGGCCCAGCGCCCCCGCCATCACGGCCAGCCCGATCCCGTGGTTGCCGCCGCTCACCGCCACCACGCCCGCGGCCCGGTCCGCCTCGCTCAGCGACAGCAGCTTGGCCGTCGCCCCGCGCGCCTTGAAGGAGCCGGTCCGCTGCAGCAGTTCCAGCTTGGCGGTGACGGGCGCGCCGAGCAGCGCGGTCAGGCCGGGACTGGACACCGTCGGAGTCCGCACGACGTACTCGGCGATCCGGTCGGCCACTGCCTCGATGTCCGCGATGCCGATCACGGCACCCTCCCTCTGCGTCGGCGTCCATTCCGCTGCCACCTGCTGTGATGCGGGCGGGCGGGGCTCCGACCCTACAACCGGCGGGCGGGAGGGCACCGACGTC